>NZ_JDST02000125.1:0-3517 GCF_000584975.1 Candidatus Accumulibacter cognatus
GGTTGCGGATCCATTTGATGACGCGTCACAAGGTGAAGGACCGAGGAACTGGCTTCCGCCTGTTTCCATGTGCTCATCTCTACCGGCGTCACGGGCTGTACAAAGTCCCTACCAGGGCGGGCTGGAACTCGGCGCATGCCTTGGCGTGAAGAACATCGGAAAGCCGTGTGCGGGAAAACTGCATGCACGGTTTGATGAGGGAGGGCAGGCGAAAACCTGTTCTCTACTCTACCCGTGTTTGCCCCGGGAAAGACCTGACCCCGTTTGGTGCTTCCGCAACCCGGGCCTACCTTTTTTTCTGGCGACGACCAAAGCCTATACCCACCAACCCCAGCCCTAGCAACACCAGGGTCGCCGGCTCTGGCACGGTCGGAATGGTGTCGGCCTGGACCGCGAGGTCAGTGCCAACGCCAGAACCAGCGTTGTTTCCGACATTCTGGATGATTGCCCCGGTCGTGCGATCGATCTGGTACACACCGCCGCTATCGCCTGATGCGTAGAGGTCGCCGGTCAGCCGATTGTAGGCCAGGCCATCGAAGAGTGCCGCATTCCACGACGCGAACGCGTCGACGTAGGAATACACGTGGTTGTTGCCGGTAAGTACCGAGGCGCCGCTTAGCCGGTAGGGAATGAAAGCACCGCTGCCGTTGGTACCCGTGCCAATGAGATCACCGGTAAGCGGATCGAAGGCCAGATCGGTGTAGAAGGAATTGACGCCGCTGGGACCACCGTTGCCGGCGAATGTCCCGACGAAGTCGGTCATCGCGGTGCCCGGATCGAAGCGAAACAGTCCGTTGCGCGCGAAAGCGCTATGGTCGTTATCGTAAGCCGTGAAGTAAAGTTTGCCGTCGGGTCCGGCGGTCAAGCCGTCGAGGTTGCCGCCCAACCCGGTCGAACCCAGGCTGACGACGTTGGTGATAATGCCGGCGCTGACCTGGATGTTGGTCGAGTCGAGGCTGAAGATGTGAACATCCGACTGAAATCGCCGCATGAAATACAGCGTCTTGTCAGGTGTCTCGGCAACCGTGGACCAGCCAGTGCCCACGTCGCCGAGCACCGGGTCCTTGAGTGCACCGATCAGCGTGGTGGTGTTGGCACCGACATCAATGGTCCACAAGTTTCCATCGCCACTATTGGACATCGCCCACAGATCGACGACTCCATTGGCAAAAGCCGTGCTGGCCGCACATGACCCGGCAACGGCGATCGCCACCCCAAGTTTTCTAAGCATCGCGTTCATCGAATTTCCTTCAAGAGTCGTAAGACGCCGGCTGGCCGGCCCACGGGCGTCAGGGATATAAGGGCAAGCACCGCAAATATCGCCCACGCCACAATGGAAGCAAATTTCACACCATAAAATGCAACTCATTGACGTAATGTGATTTGCAATCGCAAGAAGATCTCGCTTCGCGACGCTGTGTAAGTTTTTTCGACAGCTTATCCAGCCGCGTTGGCTTGGCTTCGGCCCGGCGAGAGGTCTCAGCCGGATGGCGCCGGCGGCTAGCACAGAGCACGCGGAAAAGGACGAAAGGTCGTTTTGTCGCGGTCAAGCTGCAACGGCTCGCCATCAGCCGGCGTGAAACTGGATTTCCCCCGCTGGGTGCTGATCAATTTCTCGGTCTGAAGTTTGTCAAGCGTTGGCTCACTGTGCTCGCGTGCATCCGGATCGCGAAGAGGCGATCTCCGCCGCCTTCGCAAGCGGTCGCTACACCCTCAACGAAATCGGCGACTATTTCCGCTTACAACTACTCGCGGGTAAGCAAGATCGTCCGACTACGAAGGCAAGCGCCCGCGGAGGAAAAAGGAAAGACCTGACCGTTCGCAGTAACAGCAGTAAGTCTAGCGGGTTGAAGTCCCGTCCGGGGAGTTGTCCGTACGCCCCGCGGTAGCATGAGGAAGCGGCGTCGTGGTGACGCGGGGTCGTGAGTTTTCAAGCAGCAAGGGAGCAGGCCGTAACGCAAGTGAACCTATGAGTAGCCTCGTAAATTATGCGGAGAAGCCGACCCTGTGGCCAGAAGGGGAAGGCCGTTGGATGGACGCTGGAATAACGGAAGTGGCGTCAATCGACTCCCGGGGTAGCAGGGATGGCATGTTCTCGAAGACTTATTGCCCAGTGCTGGAGACCTGTCTGTGGGGGTGGGGAGACCACCGACCGCTGCGTATAAGGCAACGAAAGCGCAGCGGCTGCGGGCGGGAGTCGGAGGGGTTCATAGTACCGATCGAGATCGCGGGACAACATAACCCCGGTCGAGGGAAGGGACCCTACTTTGTTTGCGCAACCGAAGAGCGGAGGATCGAGGGATTGCCATGTCGCTAACCACCCCAGATACGATCAGGACGCTACAGAGGAAGCTTTACGCCAAGGCCAAGCAAGAACCGGCCTACCGCTTTTACGCGCTCTACGACAAGATCAGCCGGGAAGACATCCTCAGTCATGCTTGGCGGCTTGTCCGGTCCAACCGAGGCAGTCCTGGTATTGATGGGGTCAGCTTCGAGGCCATAGAAACCGGCATTGGGGTAGAAACGTTCCTGCAGGACCTGGCCCGTGATCCGAAAGACAAGACCTACCGAGCCCAACCGGTGCGGCGCGTCATGATCCCCAAAGCGGATGGCAGTCAGCGCCCGCTCGGGATTCCGACGCTCCGTGACCGAGTTGCGCAAATGGCGGTGAAACTCGTCATCGAACCGATCTTTGAAGCCGATTTCTGCGAGCATTCGTACGGATTCCGGCCGAAGAAATCGGCCCACGATGCGGTGGATGACATTGCCAATGCGCTCTGGGCCGGCTACACCCAAGTCATAGACGCCGATCTGTCGAAGTATTTTGATAGCATTCCGCACGCCAAGCTACTGGCCGTGGTGGCCGAGCGCATCGTCGATGGGGGGATTTTGCACCTCATCAAGCAATGGCTCAAAGCCCCGGTCATCGGCGAGGACGACAACGGAGTGAAGAAGACCGTGGGCGCTGGGAAAGCCAATCGTCAGGGGACGCCGCAAGGTGGTGTGATTTCCCCGCTGCTGGCCAACTGCTACCTGCATATTCTCGACCGACTATGGCAACGGCGGCACCTGAAGGGCAAGTTGTCCGCACATCTCGTGCGTTACGCGGATGACTTTGTCGTCATGTGCCGAAAAGATGTAGAGAAACCGCTGAAAGTGGTGCGCTACGTACTGGAACGTCTGGACCTCAGTCTCAACGAGGCGAAGACCCGCATCGTGGACGCCACGCAAGCAAGCTTCAATTTCCTGGGTTTCACGATTCAGATGAGTCGAGGGGCCAAGACTGGAAACCCGTACCCGAACGTCCGGCCAGCCGATAAATCGCTGACGAAGATCAAGGCGAGGCTGACGGAGCTGACAGGAAGGAATCTGACCCCCATCCCTTTGAGTGGCGTCGCGGGAACCGTGAACCGCAGCCTGCGAGGCTGGGCAAACTACTTCCACTACCGGAACTCAAGCCAGGCGATGAACAAAGTGAGATACCACGCGGAAGACCGGTTGCGGATCCATTTGATGA
>NZ_JDST02000126.1:0-23464 GCF_000584975.1 Candidatus Accumulibacter cognatus
ATTGCCCAGCCGCAACCAAGATCTGACCACCCCCTGACTCTGCCCCTGTGCCCCGTCATCCGCTCCGTGTCCGGCGGCGGCGCGGTGCTTCGGCCGGTTCCGGCAGGTCGCGGAGGCGCCGCACCCAGAGCGCGATGTCCGGGTCCATCCGTGCCAGGACCGCTTGCGGGTTCCTGGCTTCGTCCACTTGCGCCAGCGTCCGCAGCAGGGTTGCTTGCTGCGGCGCTTCGGCAGCCAGTTCCGGAGTCAGCAGCCCCGCGACGTCGCGCAGCAGCCCTGGGTCCTGGCAATCCCGAGCGAACGCTGCGATGATCCCCGAAAGCGCGGAATCCGGAGCGCTGTCGGCGCCAGGCGCGGCAGGCAGGCGAAGCACGCGCGGCAAGATGCCGCGCGCCGCCGCGAAACCTGCCGCCCGACCTTCCGCCGCCGCCACCCGTGCGACGGCCGCACCGATGGCGCCGTCGTCGAAGAAGTGGGAACCAGCCAGACGGTCCGCATGAGCAGCCAGCAGTGCATCCAGCCCTTCCCAGGCACGCGCACGGGTCGCGGCCTCGAACAGCTCTCCGAGCCAGAGCGTCCACACGGGCCTCTGATCTTTTTGCGGCGTTTTCTCGTGCCTGTCCACCCAACTGGCAAAAGCCTGGATGGCTTCGGGTGAGGACACGTGCGCGGCCGACTCGATCGCGGCAAATGCCGCATATTGCATCGCCCAGCCATCCGATATCGATTGCGCCAAGGCGAACTACCGCAGGGCCTCGGACACCGCCTCTCAGTGCCGACCCAAGGCGCCGAGCGAACGGGCGGCAAGTCGCAGGGCTACGGCCTGTTCGCCGACCTCTCCCGCACGCGCGGCCCATCTCGGCGGCCTCGCGCGCTGTCGCGATGGCCTCCTCGTGCCGACCCGACTCGCCGAGCGAAAAGGCAGCATGCCGCAGGGTTTCGGCCTGTCCGCCGACCTCCCCCGCCCGGGCGGCCAGCTCGGCGGCCTCGCGTGCCGTCGCGATGGCCTCCTCATGCCGACCCGACTGGCCGAGCGAAAAGGCGGCACACCGCAGGGCTACGGCCTGTCCGCCGACCTCCCCCGCCCGCGCGGCCAGCTCGGCGGCCTTGCGCGCCGTCGCGATGGCCTCCTCGTGCCGACCCGACTGGCCGAGAACCCAGGCACGACAGCGGAGCGCCAATGCTCGCAAGGATTCGGGCAGTTCGGCCGGGAGGGCCGCAGCGGCCGTCGCCCAGCAGCGAATCGCGCCGGTCCTGTCGCCGCTCAGATGGAACAGGAGAACACCCCGTTCGACGTGCAGCAGAAGCTGTGCCGCCGAATCCACATTTGCCGCGATCTCTTGGGCCAGCCGCTCGTCTGCTTCCGCCACCAACTCGAGGCGCACTAGCGCCTGGGCGGCGATGATCGCGCCGGCGGCCCGGGCGATGGGGGTTTCCGGCTTCCAGCGGTCGATCTGGTGGGCAATGTCTTCGGGGCGATCCTCCAGATCGCGCAGTATCCGCTCGATCGGCACCGGCATCGCTTCGCCGCAGCAGCGTGCGAGCCGTTGCAGGCGCGCGCCGAAACGCAGCACGCAGGCGTTGAACGCCGTACCCGGTGCGCCGCTGCCGCGCGCCAGGTCGGCGAAGATTCGCGCTTCGGCGGGCCGGCCCGCGTTCAGGTGTTGCATGGCCTGCGCCTTCTGTTCCGCGCGCGAGTAGAAGGCGAGCATGAAGTCGAGGATGGTGGCGAGCGGCGTTTTCAGCGCGAGCTGGTAACCCTGGCGCAGGCGGTAGAAATGCACGAACACGCGGTCGGTGACGCGGTACAGCGTTTCACGGCCGTCCAGCGCGGGCAGGCCGCGAATGATGTCGGCGCGCTGCAAGCCCTGCATCACCCGGGCGATGTCGGATCCCCCCCCGCGCCGACGCGCTGGGCCAGTTCGGTCTGCGACGCCGGCTCGCCGCCCCGGACGAGCGCGTCGAGCAAGCCCTGGGCCAGGCCGGGCAAGTCGTCGATGCGGCGCCGGTAGTAGTCGGCCAGCTTGTCGGCCAGCGCGTTCATGGTGCCGGCCACCGACAGCGCATCCTGCGTTTCCAGCACGTCGGCGAGCAGTTGCGCCAGGCGCGGGTTGCCGCCGATGAAGTCGGCCTCGGCGCGCGCCTTGGCCTCCGCCGTCGCGTCGAGCGGCACCACCTCCTCGGCCTTGCGGTCACGGTTGAGGTAGCGGTTGAAGTAGACGATGCAGGTTCCTGCTCGGGGTCGGGCCACTGGAACATGGCCCCCGACCAGCTTTGATCCTGGCCGGTGCGCAGGTCGGCGATCCGCTGGGCGATATAGGCCGGCAGCGCGTGCGGATTGCGCGTCAGGTTATGCTGCTCCTCTGGCAGGAGCACGAAGGGGATCGGCATGCCCCGCGCGGCGGCGAGCTGCGCGGTCTCGATCTGCACCAGACGCACCACGAAGGACTTGCCGAAACCGCGCGGGCCGTAAATCACGACGTGCTGCAAGGCGCCGGGCGCGGTGGCGAGACTGCGCCGAACGGCGTCCATCACCCGGCCCGTTTCCTTCTCGCGACCCGTGGCGAGCATCCGGATGGCCTCGTCGCTCATCCGATGGGTCATGAAAGTCTGCACGAGCGGGGATGCAGGCGAGTCCATCATGCCAGTCGCGACCGTTTCCACCACAGCCTGGCCAGACGCGAGGCGGGCCGCCAGGTCCGGTTGGCGTCGGCGTCTTCGCTGAAGTGGATGAAGCCGTCTTCGACCAGCATGTCCAGAAATCCGGCGAGACCGATACGGGAGTAGCCCTCGGCCAGTTCGAGGTCGTCCAGCGGGGTTCAGTCCGCCGCCTCCATGATCCGTTTCAGGACCGGAACCACCAGCTTTCACTGACCATCCTTGTCGATCTCGCCGTAGAACTTGAATCGCTTGTTGAACTGGTTATAGAAATCGTCGTGCAGAACCGGGCGCACGTAGTGGGCAAACATCCCGGCGAAGTCTCCTGGTGGCGGCGGTGACTGGATGCCGATCTCCAGCAGGCCCTTGACCAGAAAACTCGGATAGAGCACGCCACATTCCTCGATGAATTTGCCCGTGTGCTCGTCTCTCCAGCGGCCTTGCGACAGTTTTTCCGCCGCCTGGCGGATGAACTCCCGCGCTTCGTCGTCGCTGAGTTCGGGTACGTCGAAGGGCTGCGAGTCATTGAGATGGTCGCCGGTGAGCTGATAGCGGCGCGACAGGGCGGTGACGCCGATCGAGCCGGTCAGCAGCATCTTCATGCCGGCAGCGCGCCATTCGCGCATGGCGGCGAGCAGTTGATCGATTTCGTCCCGCCCTTCCGGGGTTCGTTCCAGAATGTTCTTCAAAAACAGCGAAAATTCGTCGATGACCAGCAGCGGCGGTACCGAGCTGGCGCCCAAGGCCTTGCGGATACCGTTGTACGCCTCCCGCCAATACGCCGATACCAGCGCTTCGCCGGTCCTGGTGCCACTCGCCAACGCCTCCAGCGCGTTTCGGACCGGGCTGTCCTTGGCGATGAAACCGAGAACGCGGGTTTTCAGGTCCGACTCCCTGGGCAGCGCGCCGAACAGGTAGCCGAGCAAATCCTGGATCGATTGCAGGCCCTGGGCATCGAAAAACGCCACGGGTTTCCCCGCCTGTTCCATCTGCTCGATCAACATTGCAACCGTACTATACGAAAGAAAAGATATCTGCGAGTCCGCATACCAACGCATGGTACCCGCTGGTGCCGACTCCACCCGCTCTTGAGGCAGGGGCGCCAACTGCGGCACACGCTGGCTATGGATCGCCTTGCGCAGCGTCGAATCCTTGACGCCCTGTATCACTTCGGCCGCCTGCTTCTGGTGGTCAGCAACAGCACCTGACGATCGCCAGCGCGCTGTCGCAGGTGTTGCTCGACGAGTTCCCGATCGCCATCGATCCGGTCACCACGATGCGCATTGAGGACGTTCTCAAGGAGTTGCCGAGATTGCAGGCCCGACTCGCCGGTGAAGGAGGGCGTGTGCATGCGGATGGGCAGGGTGGTCGAACATTCGAGGATCGACGAGTTGTTCGTTACACCTACCCACCAAGAAACCGCGGACTACGTCGAAGGGGGTAACGGATAGACGATCGTATTCGAAGGCAACGAGCAGGGGGCGTCAGCCGCGCGTCGCTTTGGGAAATGGCGATCAAATTGTCGCTGGGCCGCCTGCGCGTGGATTTGAACAAGTTCGTCGAGACCATCGAGGCGCAGGGTTTTCAGTGGCTGGACATCACCAACGTGCCTCTGCTCGCGATCGCCGCACTCACGCTTGATGACGACCACCGAGACCCCTTCGACCGGCGGCTGGTCGCACAAAGCCTCAGTGAGCCGCTCATTCTGCTGACCGCGGACGCCAAACTCGCGAAATACGGGGCGACGGTCAGGGTCCTGGGCTGACCGGGAGCCTGTGGTGATCCTCGGTGGCAGCACCGCCTGGCCAGAGCCGCCACGCCGAGGGGATGCGACGATCATCGCTCCCCGCCGGAACCCCGGCACCCGTCGAGGCCACGGCGGCGTGCGCGACTTAATGCCGACGGTTGCGCGCGTGCTGCCTGTTCCTCGTCAGGTGCTGCAGAATGCCCAGCAGCGCCGCGCTGGTGAGGCCGAGCATCAGGATGCCATTGAGTGCCTCGAGCGGACCAAGAAGCTTCCGGTCGGTACTCATGACCACGTCGCCATAGCCGAGCGAGGTGAAATTGACTCCCGAATGGTAGACGGCCTGATGGAAATCGGTGAACTCTCCGAGCCAGAAGAACAGGCTGCCCCACAGCATGATCTGCAGGAAATTGCCCAGCATCATGATCACCATGGCCATCAACAGCGTGCGGATTCCCGCCAGCAGTGTCATGCCGGATTCGGCTTCATCCGTCCGGCGCACCGCGTAGCGGACGCTCCAGAGGGCAAATGTGATCTGCAGGATCAGACACCCCATCATGATCAGCAAGCCGATCGCCAGATTGATCAGGATCATGCCGCTTCCCTCCATCAGCCGTTTTGAAAAAATGTGTTGCTTCCCGAAGCGCGCCAGCGTTCGAGCAGCCAGACCGTAGCCCAGGCGTAAATGGAGAGGCCGACGAACAGGCAGACGCGAACGGCCGACCCCCCCGAGCACGCCCGTACCGCCGACACTGTCCTCGATCGCCGGGCCGAGAAGAATCAGCATGGTCATCATCGCTCCAGAATAGAGGAGGGCAACCGCGCCTGAACGCTGACCGTCGTCAGGCAAACCGAGGCACATCGCTTTGTGGTCTTGCCAAAGCTCTGGATCGTTGAACGTATTGTTGCATGGCTCGGCTGGTCCAGACTGAAGCGAGACGAGCCGTCACCGCCTGTCATGGGACGACTCGTGCCTTGTGCCATCCGCCCGGCCTGAACGGCTGGACGGATGGCCCAAGGCACGGTGCGGAGTGCGGGATTCTGATGACTTTTCAGGGGTTCCCGGGGTTAAATTCGCGATTGACGCTGCTTGGTGAAGGCTCATATACACTTGTCGGAATCGCTGGATTTCCTATACTTCTTATGGCCGCCCCCAACCTCTTCTCCAACCGCCAGCGCGGAACATCATGACACAGCGGGGGGGTTTCAAGAGGCTCTTTTTTGAGGAAGTATAGACTGATGGAACCGAATCGAGACCAAGCAAAGGAGCGGCCGACGGAGCATTTGGCACCGTTCGACCCACAGAAGCATTGGGACGCCGATAGCACGCCGCCTGCCTTTTCGACGATTAGCCGCAAGATCGGTGAGCTGTTTCCCGGAAGCGGTGCCAGGACTCCAGACATCGAGGCGGCGATCGTTCTGGCCTCGCTCATGCACGACGTCGCTTACTATTACGGAGGTAGCGCCTCGGAAAAGAAGGCTGCTGACGAACGGTTCCGCAAGCAGATTCCGTTTTTCGCTTCTTTGTTGAACCAAGATAACGGTCGGGTAGCAAAAGTCACCGCCTTCGTCGACGAGCTCGCTGTCACGATCGGCGGCGGATATCCTTTCCAAAAGGATTATTCGTGGAGTTTTGGCTTTGAGAAGGAGAAACGCGGCTATACCGAACTCGAGCAAACTGAAGCCATGAAGATCCGTCGCTGCGCGCAAGAGGTCTTTGTCAATGTTGTCAGAGAAATTGCGGCCCAGAAGTTCGAGTTGTCCGACGTTCTAAGGAAGAAGCTGGCGGCTGCCGGGTCCGAATACCGAGATGAACTCAAGGATGCGGTCGTGCGACTAGCGAAGGAACTTACCCGCTTGGAATTCCGAGGGGTGCCTGGTTTGAGCGGTGAGGGAAAGCCAGGGTTACGCCCTACAGACGAAGTGATGCCGCCGCGATGAGCAGGGTCTTGGCACTCCGAAAGCATATGTTGAAGATAGATCAACCATATGATTTGTTGTGGCTTATTACATCTATTTCACTGTTGTCGAAAGGATACACAAAATGACAGACGTCTGGGTTCGCTCGTGGATCAAGATGACTCGCACCCAGAAGGTTGCTTCAGTGTTTCCTTGGCTGGCGATCGGCACCGGTTTACGCTCCCGGACATGATCGGCGTGAGCAACGCGGCGCCGGTTGGATGCGCTGCCCACCTCCGGAACAAGCAGACTCGTTGACGACATCAGACTCGGTCAGGGCGACTTCCAGGACTTTCCCCACTACAAGACTTTCGGTGAGGAATGCGCGGCTTTGATTGACCTCGACCGGGAACGCGTGCGAGCCCTGTCCAGATTGGCGCCGACGACATCGAGGGGTGGCACGGTTTATGTGAGCGTCGTGCCAGCGACTGACGAATCTTCCCACGAATCTTCCCTATCTTCCAAGCGGGCGAGTTTGTACTCACCCGTGACTTTGCGTGGGGTGGTGCTGAGCCAGCATCGTTTCCGGGCAGAGCTGCTTTCCGTGATACCGCGGAAATTTCTCAGCCATTGCGGGAGCTCCTCGTCGTATCAACTCCGCAGGTGCCTTTCGGCACCTTTCTTCCCGCCAATTCCGGATCATTCGCACCCTCTCGACCCATCGCTGCAGCGCTGATCGCCATCAGGCGTTATGATCCCACTTCCGGGTGGGAAAGCAGCCGCGGGTACGGGATCACGGAAATTCACCGGCAGAAGGAGAGCGAATCATGCCGCAGCACATCGAGTTCCATGTCGACTTTACTTCGCCCTATGGCGACCGGAGCCTGGAGAAGATCGAACCGCTTGCCGATCGCAAGGCTTTCAAGGTCAAATGGCGACCGTTTTTCCTCATCGGCGGCGAACCGTTTTCCGGGGCCGATCACCGGCCACGGACCGGGCACTGGCCGACCGGCGGAGGTTTCTGATGCCTGTCCTGCAAACCCGACTCGACCCTCGCAGCGACGATTTCCGGGGCAACGTCGAAGCGATGCGCAGCATCGTCGTTGACCTGCGCGCAACGGTTGACCGGATCGCCCTCGGCGGCCCGGAAGCGGCGCGCCAGAAGCACCTTGCGCGCGGCAAGCTGCTGCCGCGCGAGCGGGTCGATGCGCTGATCGATCCCGGTTCGGCTTTCCTGGAACTGTCACAGTTGGCAGCCTACGGCATGTATGGCGAGGCGCATCCTTTCGAGGTGCCGGCGGCCTCGCTGATTACCGGCATCGGCCGCATCAATGGTGTCGAATGCATGATCGTCGCCAACGATGCGACGGTCAAGGGCGGCACCTATTACCCGCTGACGGTCAAGAAGCACCTGCGTGCGCAGGAGATCGCCGGCGAGAACCGCCTGCCATGCATCTATCTGGTCGATTCGGGCGGTGCCTTCCTGCCGATGCAGGACGAGGTCTTTCCCGACAAGGAGCATTTCGGCCGCATCTTCTACAATCAGGCCAACCTCTCGGCGGCCGGCATCCCGCAGATCGCCGTCGTGATGGGGTCGTGCACCGCTGGCGGGGCCTACGTGCCGGCGATGTCCGACGAGTCGATCATCGTCAAGGAACAGGGAACGATCTTCCTCGGCGGGCCGCCCCTGGTCAAGGCGGCGACCGGCGAGGTGGTGACCGCCGAAGAACTCGGCGGCGCCGATGTGCATACCCGGATTTCCGGCGTCGTCGATCACTACGCGGAGAACGACGCGCATGCGCTGGCGATCGCCCGCAGCATCGTCGGCAACCTCAACTGGCGCAAGCGTCCGCCGCTGAGCCTCGCCGAACCGCGCGAACCGATCTACGCGGCCGACGAACTGTACGGCGTGATCCCGACTGATGCCAGGAAACCCTTCGACGTTCGCGAGATCATCGCCCGCCTCGTCGACGGCTCCGATTTCGACGAGTTCAAGGCGCGCTACGGGACGACGATCGTCTGCGGTTTCGCTCGTCTCTGGGGCTATCCGATCGGCATTGTCGCCAACAACGGCATCCTGTTCTCGGAATCTTCGCTGAAAGCCGCGCATTTCGTCGAACTCTGCGCGCAACGCGGCATCCCGCTGCTCTTTCTGCAGAACATCACCGGTTTCATGGTCGGTCGCAAATACGAAAACGGCGGCATTGCCCGCGATGGCGCCAAGATGGTGACCGCAGTCGCCTGCGCGCGGGTCCCGAAGTTCACGGTGGTCATCGGTGGTTCCTTCGGCGCCGGCAACTACGGCATGTGCGGTCGGGCGTACTCGCCGCGTTTCCTGTGGATGTGGCCCAATGCACGCATCTCGGTGATGGGCGGCGAGCAGGCGGCGCAGGTGTTGGCAACCGTCAGGCGTGACGGCCTGGAGGCTGCCGGCAAGGCCTGGAACGCCGACGAGGAAGCGGCCTTCATGGCGCCTATCCGTGCGCAATACGAATTGCAGGGCCATCCCTACTACGCCAGCGCCCGCCTCTGGGACGACGGCGTGATCGACCCGGCCGATACCCGTCGGGTGATCGGACTCGGTCTGTCGGCGGCGTTGAATGCCGAAGCCGAAACGACCAGGTTCGGCATTTTCCGGATGTAAGGGAGCGATGATGAGCGAGTACCAATCGATTCTCACCGAAATCGACGGTAACGTCGGCATTCTGACGCTGAACAGGGCGCAGCGGCACAACGCATTCGACGAGCAACTGATCGCCGAGATCACCGAAGGCCTGCGCGAATTCGAGGCGGACGCGCGCGTTCGCGCCGTCGTGCTGTCGTCCACCGGAAAAAGCTTCTGCGCCGGTGCCGACCTGAACTGGATGAAGCGTGTCGCCGGCTGCACTCCCGAGGAAAACCTGCTCGACGCGAAAAGGCTGGCCGAGTTGTTGTCGACACTCAACGAACTCTCGAAACCGACGCTGGCGCGTGTGCAGGGACCCGCTTACGGCGGTGGCGTCGGACTGATAGCTGCCTGCGACATTGCCATCGGGACCTACGATGCGGTGTTTGCGCTCAGCGAAGTGAAGCTGGGGATCGTGCCGGCAGTGATCAGCCCTTACGTGCTGGCGGCGATCGGCGAGCGCCACAGCCGCCGCTACATGCTGACGGCCGAGCGCTTCTCGGCCGCCGAGGCCTACCGGATCGGCCTGTTGCACGAACTCGTGCCCGGTGAGGAGCAGCTCGACGAGGCGATCGCCGAGATTCTCGACAGTCTGCTCGCCAATGGTCCGTGCGCGCAGGCCGAATGCAAGGCGCTGATTCGCATCGTTGCCGGCCAGCCGATCGATGCCGAGACCATCGACGAGACGGCACGGCGCATTACGCGCGTTCGTGCCAGTCCCGAAGGCAGGGAGGGTCTGGCGGCGTTTCTCGAAAAGCGGCAGCCCAACTGGGTGGCCGACTGAAATGGCGATTACCCGGAGACGGTTTGCATGCCCATGGCTGGCGAAAGGTTTTGCCCAATGTTTACCAAGATTCTGATTGCCAACCGTGGCGAGATTGCCTGCCGCGTGATCCGCACTGCCCGTCGCATGGGGGTGCGCACCGTCGCCGTTTTCTCCGAAGCCGACGCCAACGCCCGCCATGTTCGCCTCGCCGACGAGGCGGTGTGCATCGGTCCGCCTGCGGCCCGCGATTCCTATCTGATCGCCGAGCGGATGCTCGATGCGGTCAGGCGTACCGGCGCACAGGCGGTGCATCCGGGCTATGGCTTTCTCTCCGAGAATGAGCGCTTCGCCGACGCCTGCGCGGCTGCCGGGATCGTTTTCATCGGTCCGCCGGCCGCGGCGATTCGCGCCATGGGTTCGAAGTCCGCGGCCAAGACACTGATGGCCGCCGCCGGCGTTCCCCTGACGCCGGGCTACCACGGTGACGAGCAGGAAGCTGATTTTCTGCACGCGCAGGCCGACGCCATCGGCTACCCAGTGCTGATCAAGGCGGCCGCCGGCGGGGGCGGCAAGGGCATGCGTCTGGTCGAGAAGAGCGACGATTTTGCCGCCGCGCTGGCCTCGTGCCGGCGCGAAGCGATCTCGTCATCCGCTTCCGATCAGGTGCTGATCGAGAAATACCTGCGCCGTTCGCGGCACATCGAGATCCAGATCTTTGCCGATACCCTGGGCAATTGCGTGCATCTCTTCGAACGTGACTGCTCGGTGCAGCGCCGCCACCAGAAAGTCCTCGAAGAGGCGCCGGCACCCGGCATGACGCCGGCGCGCCGCGCCGTCATGGGCCAGGCGGCGGTTGACGCTGCCCGTGCGGTCGGCTACGTCGGCGCCGGTACCGTCGAATTCATCGCCAGCGATACCTTCGCACAGGACGGCAACTTCTATTTCATGGAGATGAACACCCGCCTGCAGGTCGAACATCCGGTGACCGAAATGATCACCGGACAGGATCTCGTCGAGTGGCAGTTGCGCGTCGCCAGTGGCGAGCCCCTGCCGCTGCGCCAGGAACAGCTCGACATTCGCGGGCACGCGCTGGAAGCGCGCATCTACGCAGAAAATCCTGACCAGCAATTCCTGCCCTCGACAGGTCGCCTGCTGCATCTGGCGAGGCCGGCCGAGAGCCTCAACGTTCGCGTCGATACCGGCATCGAACAGGGCGACGAGATCACGCCTTACTACGACCCGATGATCGCCAAGCTGATCGTCTGGGATATCGACCGGCATGCAGCGCTCGGGCGCATGCGGCAGGCGCTGGCCGATTACCGCATCGTCGGGGTCAGTACCAACATCGACTTCCTGTCACGGCTGGTGGCCTGCCCGGCTTTTGCCAACGCCGATCTCGATACCGGTCTGATCGAGCGCAGCCGCGACTTTCTCTTCCCGGCGCAAAGCGATCCTCCAAGCAGCGTTTTCTTCGTCGCCGCGGTCGCCGGTTTGCTGCGCGAATACGCGGCAGCGCTCGCCAGGGCCAGCCACTCGGGTGACCCCTGGTCGCCGTGGAGCCTGCACGACGGTTGGCGTCTGAACATCCAGCCGCGACGCACGCTGACCTACCGCAGCGGGGATACCCGGCATGAAGTCCTCGTCGCCTACGCCGCCGATGGCTGGCGCCTGACACTCGGCAATGAGTCGGTCCTCGCGCGTGGCCGCGTCCTCGACAGCGGCCAGTTCGCCGGGCAACTGGCGGTCGAACTCGACGATCGCCGCCTGGTGGCGAGTGTCGTCGCGGTGACCGAAAAGCAGGAACGCCACGTTTTTCTCAATGGCACCAATTACGTCATCCTGCGCGACGATCCGCTGCACCTCGTCGCAGCGGGCGGCGCGCAGGGCGGTGGCCTGACCGCTCCGATGCCGGGCAAGGTCATCGCTTTGCTGGCCGCGGTCGGACAGCGGGTGGACAAGGGCGCGCCGCTCCTGATTCTCGAGGCGATGAAAATGGAACACACGATTACCGCGCCGAAGAACGGCCGCGTCAAGGCCTTCCACTATGCCGCCGGCGACCAGGTCGCCGATGCAGCCGAACTGGTCGATTTCGAGGTCGAGCCATGACCCTGCCAGCACGCGTCAAACTGGTCGAGGTCGGGCCACGCGACGGCTTGCAGAACGAGCAAGCGATCGTTCCGACGGCGATCAAGGTCGAACTGATCGAACGTCTTGCCGATGCCGGACTGTCGGCCATCGAGGCCACCTCCTTCGTCTCGCCGCAGTGGGTGCCGCAAATGGCCGACAATGCCGAGGTGCTGCGCGCGCTGCTGGCCGGCCCGCAACGTCGGCCAGCGCCCTCGTACCCGGTATTGACCCCCAACCTCAAGGGTTTCGACGCCGCCGTCGAAGCCGGCGCCCAGGAAGTCGCGATTTTCGCGGCGGCTTCGGAGACCTTCTCGCGGAAGAACATCAACTGCAGCATCGCCGAGAGCCTGAAGCGCTTCGCTGCCGTCGTCGATGCCGCCAGCGCGCTCGAGGTCAGGATCCGTGGCTATGTCTCGTGCGTCGTCGCCTGCCCTTACGAAGGCGCGGTCGATCCGGCGAAGAGCGCCTGGGTTGCCGAGCGACTGCTCGAGATGGGCTGCTACGAAGTCTCCCTCGGCGATACCATCGGTGCCGGTACGCCGGCCTCGATCAAACGAATGATCGAGGCCTGCGCGGCCGTGGTGCCGATCGAAAGGCTGGCGGGACATTACCATGACACCTACGGGATGGCCATCGCCAACATCTACGCCTCGCTCGAACTCGGCATGGCGGTGTTTGACAGCTCGATCGCCGGACTCGGTGGCTGCCCGTATGCCGCCGGTGCGAGTGGCAACGTTGCCAGCGAGGATGTGGTCTATCTGCTGCAGGGCCTGGGCATTGAATGCGGAGTCGATATGGAAAAGCTGCTGGTCGCCAGCCAGTTCATCGCGCACTTCCTGGGCCGCCAACCGGCGTCGAAGGTGGCGCGCGCCTTGCTTGCCAGGCAGAGCGCCCGATGAGCACTGCTCGAAATACGCTGCTCAGGCAAGGGCTTGCCTCGCCCTGCATCAATGTCTGCCGAATGGACGATCGTACCGGCTGGTGTCTGGGTTGCTTCCGGACGATCGATGAAATTGCCGACTGGAGCCGCGCCACCGATGACCGGCGCCTGCAGATTCTGCTGGCCGTCGAGCGCCGGCGTTTCGAGCACGATCCGGCCGGCTGTGCGTCGGGAGGTGATTTCCGTGCTGATTGCGATCGTTGATCATGAACGAGTCTGAAGAAGAATATTTCTGCGTCGGCATCTGCATGCCCGACCCCGATTCCGGTTACTGCCTCGGCTGCGGTCGTCCGCCGCTGCCGGTCTCGTCGATCACGCAAGGAATCGTCGTCGAGGAACTTCGCCGCGAACCCCTCTATGACGCCTTGCCGAACAACGACTCGCCAGATCGAAGCTGATGCTTCCCGATAGTCTGCGGGTACTTGAACGCGGCTGGCTGTCATCGAACAACATCGTCTTTCTCGAAGGCGAGCAGGCGGCGCTGATCGACAGTGGCTACGTGACGCATGCCGCACAGACGGTCGCCCTGCTCGAACACACGCTGGCCGGTCGCCGGCTGACGAGGCTGCTGAACACCCACTCGCATTCCGACCATATCGGGGGCAACGCGGCCGTGACCGAGGCCTTCGGTTGCCAGGTGATCGTTCCCCAGGGGATCGATGCGACGATTGCCGAGTGGGACGAAGAGGCCTTGCTGCTCTCGCCGCTTGGCCAGTCGGGCGCGCGCTTTCGCCATGATGCAACGATCGCGGCCGGCGATGAAGTCGAGCTCGGCGGGCTCAACTGGCGTGCGATTGCCGTTCCCGGTCACGACATGGATGCGCTGGCCTTTCACAACCCGGAGCGACGCCTCCTGATCTCGGGTGACGCCTTGTGGCGCAACGGCTTCGGGGTGATTTTCTCGGAACTGCTGGGCCATCCGGAGGATGCGGGGGGGCTGAAGGCCGCGCGTGAAACGCTGGATGTCCTGGCACGCCTGCCGATCGATGGGGTGATCCCCGGCCACGGTGCGCCCTTCGTCGAGGTGGCCGATGCCTTCGAGCGTGCCTATCAGCGGCTGGCCACCTTTGAACAGAATGTCGAGCTGCTGGCCAGACATGCCCTCCGGGTCATTCTCGCTTTTGCCTTGCTGGAAAGGCGGCAACTGCCGCGCGCCGATCTCCCGGATTTTCTCGCCAGCCTCAGTTTCTGTCGGAGCGTCAACGCTCGCTATCTGAACCACAGCAACGGGGTGCTCGCGCAATGGCTGGTCCGCGACCTGATGCGGGCGGGGACCCTGCGGGACGTCGATGGCATGTTGCTGGCCGTCTAAGTGCAAGTGCGGACATCCGGGAGTTCGTGTCCTGGCCCCGTGACTTGACCCTGGGCACGGGACGCCTACAATCCCCATCCGTACCGTCGTCGAGGCACTACAGTCCAACGAGGTTTATCTGCCGCGGATGCGCCAGCGGCAAGGCCGGACGCTTCCGACGCGGCAGATAGACACTATTCGTTTTTACACGAATTGTTTCTTGAACATTCCTAACAAGAATCGATCCTTGAACAGGGAGCCAGAAGTCACATGTGGAGTCTATTGGAATATTTCCCCGAGGAACTCAGGATCAACATACTCGACATCGGGGCGGCACTGAATGAACAACCACCCTATCAGTCACTGGTGAATGCCGGCCGGGCGAAGATCATCGGCTTCGAGCCGAACCTCGAAGAATGCGAACGATTGAAACAATGTTACGGAGAGCCGCATTGCTTTTTTCCATACTTCGTTGGTGATGGACGATCAGCGATTTTTCATGAAACCAACTGGGTGTTGACAGGCTCGCTTTACGAACCCAATTCTCCACTCCTCGAGAAGTTCCAGAATCTTGCAGAACTGGTGACGCCAGTGGGCAAGCATCCGGTAAACACCACCCGACTTGACGACATCGATGAGATCTCTGATGTCGATTTCGTCAAGATTGACGTTCAGGGAAGCGAGCTTGCTGTCTTCCAGAACGGATTGCGCGCACTTTCCGGCACGCTCCTGATACAGACCGAGGTCGAGTTCGTCGAACTGTACAAGGGGCAGCCGATGTTCGCCGACGTGGATTCCTTTCTCAGGGGCGCAGGGTTTCAGTTTCACGCCTTCAATGGCTTTGGCAGTCGCACATTTAAGCCCCTGGTTGTCAATGGCGATATCAACCAGGGGGTTCGTCAGGCGCTATGGTCGGATGCTCTTTATGTCCGCGACTGGATGAGTCTGGATGTCCTTGATGCAACCAAACTCAAAAAGTATGCCGTACTTGCGCACGATCTGCTGCAGTCGTACGATCTTGCCCATCTGGTGCTCTTGACGCTAGACAAGAAAACCGGCGGCAGTTTCGCCGCCAGGTACCTGGGTCAATTGACCGAAAGTAGTATGGAGCAACCGGACGAATGACGTGATTTGGCCTGAGCGCAAGGTCTGGAAAGCATTCGGGGGGTGTCCCTCAAGGGTCAAACGTTCACCAAGGCGGGCTTGCCGAGCGCAAGACGATGCTTGACCGCAGCCCCAAGCTCCCGGTAGCGCATCAGTTCTCCCTGCGCGGGCTGGCGCGTTCGACCGCCTACTACACGCCTCGCGAAGATCCAGGCGCATTTCCTGCTCAAACCTACGGGGCCACCTCTTTCGGGCGGTGGCCGGTTCAAGATTTCGGGGCTTGAGGAGCCGATCTGGCTGAGCGGAGTCGTGCGCGACACTTTCGGAATAAAGTCTGGCCGTGCAAGCCGAAAGCAGGCTATTCATGACTATGTCCCTCTTGATCGTTGGGTGTCCATCGTGATGTCGGGACAGAGACATGGTCGCCAGAGTCTTGTGCGAGGAAGTCGACAGGATGATGTTTCTTACGAGATGATCGCAGGTCACGGGTTTGAGACGCGGGAAGGCTGCAGTGGAGCACTTCTGATGCCTACGTCGAAGCTCAGGGACACGCCGCTTGCGGCGCCTCCCCTGGATCGCGGTGTTGGCGTCCATATTTGAGTGCGCCTGCCAACTCTCGGGTAAGAAGCGATGCTGGCACTTCTTTGCAGCCGCTGGCATTTTGACCGGCCCACAAGGGTGAGAACTCGCCGCTGCCCAGGCTTTCCGCCTGGGCGCGCAAGGGAGCGATGGCTGCCGTCGCTAGAGGAAAAGCCGGGGCGGCAGGGTTCATGGGCCCAAGTTCGCGCATCAGGCGGTTCACGATGCCGCGAGCGGGCCGTCCGGTGAACAGGTTGGTGAGCGCCGTGACGCGAGCGGCGTCGCTTTTCAGGGCCGCGCGATGCACCGCGCTCGTGGTGGCTTCGGCGCACAACATATAGGCTGTCCCGATCTGCACCCCGGCAGCGCCGAGCGCCATGGCTGCCGCGACACCCTTGGCGTCCGCGATGCCACCGGCGGCGATGACCGGGATCTTCACCGCCCGAACGATCTGCGGCACCAATGCGAACGTGCCGACCTGCATGCCGAGGTCCTCCGACAGAAAGTGACCGCGATGCCCGCCCGCTTCGAGCCCTTGCGCGATGACGGCATCCACTCCACGCGCCTCCAGCCAGAGCGCTTCGTCGACAGTCGTTGCGGAAGAAAGAATTTTCGCGCCCCACCTGCGTACCCGCTCCAGCAGTTCGGGTGCGGGCAGGCCGAAATGAAAACTCACGACGGCGGGCTGGAATTCCTCCAGCACCTCGGCGGCTGCGGCGCTGAAGGGCACACGGCCCGGCCCCGCGGGAATGGCGCTCGCGTCGATTCCGAACTCGCGAAAATAAGGAGAAAGCAACTGTCGCCACATCGCTTCGCGCCTGGCGTCGGGCCCGGGCTGCGCGTGACAGAAGAAATTGACGTTGTAAGGTTTGGTAGTTTGCCCTCGGATCGCCGTTAGTTCCTGGCGCATGGCTTGCACACCGAGCATGGCGCAGGGGAGCGAGCCCAGCCCGCCCGCGTTAGAAACCGCAACGGCTAAGGCGCTACCCTGCACCCCCGCCATCGGGGCTTGAATGATCGGGATCTCTATGCGAAGGAGTTTCTGCAAGATCATCTGCGCACCTCCTGTGAAAACGGTATGCGCCGCACGCTAACGCCGAAGCTCAGCCGCGTATTTTTGACGCAGCGAAGCGGTGACGAATACGTCGGCTGCAGCGCCTTGCTGGGCCTAAGCCGGACGTTTGCCAGCTTTTGCTTCGGCAACAGTGACATCTGTTGGTTGAACATGTGTTGGGTCCCAGCCTACCTTAACCGGCGCAGACCAGTCCTTATTTGCAATGGCGGTATCTATGCCTGGAATAAGCTTGGCAGGAACCCCCCAGCGAATGCCTGTTACCAAACCGGCTTTCTCGGCAGCGGCCGCCAGTTGCAGAAGATAGGGCTTTCCAGGGTTTACCGGAGAATCATCGTCGAGGAGATCAACCGCGAGCGACTCGGGGGTGCCAGTGGAACTCGTGACGTTATGAAACCCATAGAGAAGTTTTGAATGCCCGCTGTCGTAAGCCTTCTTTTGATCAGCAGGCGAACGCCACGCATCTTGTATGCGTGGACGCAGTCCAGCAGCTTCAAGTGTGGAGATGACGCTTTTCAGTCTGGTGCGAAAGGTCGGATACAACTCTTTAAGCCGATCTGCGTTCCGCTTTTTTCGATCTGCCTCGTTCATGGCTCACTCCTTTGTGTTTTAGGCCCAAGCGGGATAAGAGAAAGCCTCGCGGCCTCCCCCTCCCACACTCCACCGGAAGAACGGGTCACGTGTCCGGAGGTTCGATGAAGCCAATTCCTGCCGCGGTGCAAGGCTCGGTAGGCCCCTTTGTTCGAAGAAGCGCAAGGGGGAGCGCGATTTACAAGGCCGGTGTTTGCGACACCCGCCACGGACCGTTTGCGGACTTGCTGGTGTCCGCGTTTCGCGGTCCGACACGCCGCGTTCGCGCCATTCCCGGTAGCCCGTTCGTCCCCAGCGTTTCCAGAGATCGCAGCGTAACTTGCATCGTACCCCCTTGTCGAGGTCACGCGCAGGGCTCAGTACCTCCAGCACCCCGCTGGCCAGCACGGGCGAGCGCAAGCCGCCTTGCGGCACGCCGAGAGGCGTGGGGGGTGTCGGACTCTCGATGCCCACGCTCGCCTTCAGGAAGCGATTGATCAGGTGGAGCAGCTCGGCATCCGGGCAAGGGGTTTTCAGCCGCGCCAGGAGTCGATCCGCGTTCACCCGGCCAAAGAAGGCTGGCAGGTCCCACTCCACCTCCCGCGGTAGCCGGCTCGGATAGGGGCCAGGATGGCACGGACGGCCTGGTGGGCCGGCCGGGCGCTTCGGGTGGAATCCGTAGCTCCGGGGGTGAAAGTGCGGTTCCCATGGCGCCGAGACGACTTGCGCGATGGCGTGCTGTAGGGAACACGGTCCAGCACCATCGGAATGCCCGTCGAAGCTCAGGGGCGCTGCGCGGCTTTATCGCGCAGTGTCCGGTTGAGCGCAGGCTTAGAGCACGTTTCTTGAGAGCAGCGGTTGAACAACTTCGGCCACTGCGTTACCAAGGGCCCAGTGCTGCTCAAGATCAAGATGCACACCATCCACATTGCTCGATGTGATTACGCTGCCAGCATCGAAGAAATGGCAGTCAACCTCTTCGCACACCAACTGGTAGGCAGCGGACAATCCAATGCACTTGGTTTCGCCGCCCTCGAATTTTGGCGCAATCGGTCCTTTTGGCATTCGGATGGCAGGCGGCGCAACCACCAGAATTTGTGGCATTGGCATGCCCGGCTCGATAGGTGCAGTACGAATAGCCGATACGAGCGCACTGATGCCTTGAGATGAATGCCAGGCGTTGTACTCGTGCATGGACTGGAAATCGTTTGTTCCGAGCATAAGCACAACAAGGTCAAGCGGCGAGTGAATTTCGATTCGTTGAGCCAACCCGACGAGACCGTTCCGTCCTGGTTTGAAGGGATCATCCCATACGGTGCGCCGACCGTTCAGACAATCCTCGATGACCCGAACTTTCTGACCAGAAGAACAGAGGGATATTTCCATGACCCCCGGCCAGCGTTGCTCGAAATGCAGGCGCTTTCGTGTCGTTGGGACAATGCCCCAGGACAATGAATCAGAGTAGACAAGGATGTGCTGCATGGTGGCTCCGGGATATGTGCTCTAACGTCCAAATTCAGCGGCGAACGAAGCGAGTCCGCTGAAATGCAGAGTTGGACGAAGCCGCTACGCGGAGGAAACTGCGGCGCTGTCGTCGTGTTGAAGTCAAGAGGTGACCTCGCCCCTCATCGGAGGGAAATTCATCACCAATGCGAGGTTACCGCAAGAAGTAAGACATGTCAGCGGTCGCAGCAAGCGATTTTGAGAAGAACGACGAGCGGCACCTGAAGCACCTGAAGCTCAAGGGCTTGCCGCTGAAGACGATCGAGGCGTATTCGCGCACCATCCGCCGGGGAGGAGATTACTTCGCTCATCCGATCGACGATCTGAGCGAGGTCGACCGGGGGGATGACTTCACCGACCTGCGCGAGACGCCCTCCTGGAGTTCGGTCAAGCTCGATCTGTACGGGCTCCAGTTCCCCTGGGAGCACGTGCTGAAGAAACCCTGGGGGGCATCCGGTCTGATCAAGCGGCCGCGCTCACAGCGCTGGCCGGACCTCGTCACGGTCGAGGAGAGCGAGCGGATCTTTCTCGCGACGCAGGGGCTCAGTGACCGCGTTTTCTTCTTCACGCCCTACCGTCTCGGCCTGCGCCTCGGCGAAGGCTTGCGGCGGACGGTCGCCGACATCGACGGCGCGCGCGAGCGTGTGCATATCCGCGATGCCCAGGGCAAGCAGGATCGGCTGGTGCCGCTGCCGACGGCCACTCACCCACTCCTGCGCCGATTCTGGCCGCGCCACCGCCATCCCGTTCTGCGGTTTCCCCATCGGCACGGCGGCTTGGCGGGTGCACGCGCAGCCAGGACACCGCTTCACGCTGCCGGCCGAATGGCGCGGACTCGCTGCGGCGCACGCCGACGTCGTCTTCGATTCCTGGATGCGCTGCGCCTGGGAAACGGTGCACCGCTTCAGTCAGAACGACCGGCAGTTGCAGGGGACGCCGGGGGCGATCGCTGTCCTGCACACGCACTCGCGTCGGCTCGACTTCCACCCGCCTGTCCATCTCGTCGTCCCAGCGGCGGCGGTCGATGCGGCGAAGCCGCGGGGCGACGCAAGCGGCGCGGCAAGAACGGCCCCTACCTGTTCAACGAGAAGGCAATGGCCCAGGTCTTTCGGGCAAGAATGCTGGCGGCGATCGAGGCGGCCGGCATTGGCCTGCCGGCGTGATATCCGCGGGAATGGGTGGCGCACTGCAAATCGGTGGGCAGCGGCGAGAAGGCCCTGATCTCCCTCGGTCGTTACCTCTACCGCGGCGTCATCCGTGAACAGGACATCCTCGCCTGCGCGAATGGCCGGGTGAGCTTCCGCTATCGCCACGCCAAAACCGGCAAGTCGGAAAAGCGCTCGCTTACCGGTGTTGATTTCCGCTGGCGGATTCTCCAGTACGTGCTGCCCAAGGGCTTTCGCCGCGCTCGCCATTTCGGCTTGCTGCCTCTCTTGCTGACGTTCGATCCGAACCGCTTCAAGCCCCCGCGCAAGGAGCGGCCACCGATGCTTTGCTCGTGCTGTGGCGCCGAGATGGCGATCGTCAGGACGCGGATTCGGGCGATGTCGTCCGCAGTCGTCGCGGTCGTGCCGCGCATCGGGGTCGCCCTCTGATCATGTAAGCCGAGCCCTCAGCGCTGCCCGGCCGCATTCGGGACTTCAGTTTCCCCAAGCTGAGTGATGCGGCCGCCCGGAAAGGGGTGGCCGGGACGCGAAAACGGCCGCTTTCGGGAGATCGGCGTCGCGCAGGCGGCGGCGCGCCAAAACTTTCCGCTCCCGCCCCACCGGCGTTCATGCCGATGGGGTCAATCCAGAAAAGATCGTTGCAGGGGGGAGCCTCGCGCTCCGGCCCGGGCTCGTCCAACCAACGGATAGATCGTGGCTTCGCACGATCTATCCTTGTATCTTCCTGAATCATGAATATGAACGTTGTTGATACGCTGTGGAGCTTATTCGTTATGCCTCAGGCGCTGTAGTAACGAAAATTCTTGACTCCTTGAATTGTTGTTACTACGATAATGGTCATATGTACGCACATTCTCTGGGACGATGGGAAGCGGCAAGCGAACCTCGACAAGCATGGACTGGACTTTACCGATGCGGTGATGGTGCTGGAGAGTCCCTATCGCCTTGACGTTGAGAGTGTGCGAGGCGGCGAACAGCGGACGCAATCGTTCGCTTACGTGTTTGATGTGCTGGCAGTGCTGACGGTTGTGCATGTGGCGCGCGAAGACGCCGTGCGGATCGTGAGTTTCCGCCCGGCGAGCGAAGAGGAAAGGAGCGCTTACCATGGCTGGCTCGAAAATGACTTCAACGACAACTGATAGGATGCGTGCCGCTCGCAATCGCGGCGAGAGCAAGACTGACGTGACCAAAGTGCGTGCCGGAACCCCATACGTTTGGGACGGTAAGAACGAAGACGAACGGCCGCTGACGCGCGAAGAAATGCAGGCCGGGATTGAGGTATACCGGAAGCAGCGCGGGCGTCCGACAGGCGGCGACAAAGAGTCGACCACCATTCGGTTCGACCGCGACGTTCTCGCGGCCTTCCGCGCAGGTGGTCCGGGCTGGCAGACGCGGATGAACGCGGCGCTACGCGACTGGCTCAAGACTCACTCCTGTGAGTAATGTCTGCTGAGGCATAACGTTCGAGCTAACCCCGCGAGCGGAGGCAGGTACTGTAAGCCCAAACTGCGACGATGCTACGACTGGCGCAGGCCGGGCTTACAGTGCCTGCCGTAGCGAGTCGGGGGTTGAGCGAGGGGTTAGGCGGCACTCACGCCACTTGCGCCAGTGGGACAAGTATTTCGACCGACTCGTACGGTACTGATACCTGTCCCTCTTCGTTCCGCTCAATCAGGCCAAGCTCTTCAAGTCGCGTCGCGTCTGTATGGACGTTCGAGTAGTTGCGCTCAGCAGCCTTTGCCAAGGCATAGACACTGCACGGCCCAACACGGCGCAGGGTATCCAGGAGATCGACTCGGGCGGGAGTGAGCTCAGAGAAGAGCATGCGTGCTGATTCGAAGCTGAGCTTGAAGTCTGGTGAAGTACCGCGACGGCTGGCAGCTAGTTGTGCGCGGGCGCTCCGCACTGCAGATCCGCGCTTGGAGACTTCGATGATGGCCTTCATGGTGCTCTCCATTCTTGGACGTCGCGTTCAAAATCATCGAGCAGCTTGTCAAGCGACTCAAACACATAGGCAAGCTCAAGTCCGTTCACGTGGCGGTGATCACCTTTGCCGCGTTCGTTGTCGTAGCGGACGCGGTCTACACCTGCCTGCCCGTAGTAGAGCCTGTACTTGAAGCCGTGGACACTTGGCGGCAGAGGTTCCGGAAGACTCCAGATGACCACTTCAACGATTGATCCGTCGTCGCGGATTTCCTTGGTGCGTGCAAGCAACTCTGCCTTCATGTATTGCATCATAGCAATACACGACGCCGGAGTCCAGCGAAGGGTGCCCTGTGCCGCCTAACGATTTGCCGTTCAACGGCAGCGCGCTAGCGCCGTCCGCTGCAACGGCTGGTTCAAGTAAGCCGCTGCGCGGCAGGCTGTTGCGCACACTGACGTAATCGTACTTCGTATATTGACGGAGCCGGCCCGACGTCTGGCCGGACTTCCAGATTTCTGCTTTCCTCCTCGGACCGCCGCGTCGCGGCGGCTTCCCACTTTTTCCGAGGAGAGACGTCATGATGACAGACTGGTATCAGAAATCAATGAATGCCCTGGCGCTCAACGGCAAGGCCGGGCGGACGCAGGAGGCGTACAGCCGGGCGCTACGCATGCTCTGCGAGTTCCACGGGGGCAAGTCCCCGGAGGAGATCAGCGAAACGGAGCTTGAAACTTATTTCCTGCACCGGCGGAACGTCGATCACTGGTCGGCCAACACGCTGCGCATCGGCTACTGCGGTATCCGCTTCTACTTCGTGAAGGTTCTCCAGCGCGATTGGAATCTGTTCAACTTCCTGCGTGCCAAGAGCGAATCGCGCCTGCCGGCAGTGTTGAGTCGTGAAGAAGTGCGCGCTGCTGGCCGGTGTGCGGACGCCGCATAACCGGGCCTATCTCAGTACGGTCCATGCCTGCGGGCTTCGGTTGCAGGAAGCGCTTTACCTGGAGGTTTCTGACATCGACAGTGATCGCATGATGATCCACGTGCACCGGGGCAAGGGAGCAAAGGATCGTTTCGTGCCGTTGCCGCGCGCCACACTGGAGACGCTACGCCAGCACTGGCGCAGCCATCGCCATCCGCAACGGTTGTTTCCGGCCTATGGGCGCGACAGTCGCTCGGCGGCCAGCGCGACGACACCGATGGCGATCAGCCGTGTTCAAGGGGCGCTTCGTTCAGCGAAGAGCCCAGCGGGAATCCCCAAGCGGGCGGTGTCGGTCCACACGCTGAGGCACTCCTATGCCACCCCCCTGCTCGAGGCGGGCGTCAACCTCCGTGTCATCCAGCAGAACCTCGGCCACACCCGCCTGGAGACGACCCTGGTCTATACCGTGTGCGGTAACGATTGAATCTTCTGGCAGGTTTGGAAGTTCAGGGTCAATAGGGACTGTAGCGCCTTGGC
>NZ_JDST02000127.1:0-1705 GCF_000584975.1 Candidatus Accumulibacter cognatus
CCGGACCCTGCCTCCTGCCTCCATGGAGAACTCCAAAAAGACAGAAAACTACATAAATCAATGGGCTGTGAACAGCCCCTTCGTAACTCCTTGAGCGTAAACGACTGTTTCCCAGGGTTCACGACAATGGCATTCATGCGATTGCCCTGTGGATCCTCCTTGATTGGCGGATTCGTGACCTTGGCCGCTGTAGCGGTGCGCCTGGGCCTGACCACAGGCACCGACCTCGGGGCTCCCCTCTCCGGTCTTGCCGGAGTTGCCGGTGTTCCCGGCATTCTCCAGGTCAGGGAGATCCTCGCCTGCGTAGATCGAAAGCCCCAGCCTATGTAGCGCGATGGCCTTGACCTGACAGTGCTGGATCGATGTGTGGATGTCGAACGGTGTCGGCGCCAGGATCGGCCGGTTCTTGTTGTCCAGGACCCGACACATCCGACTCGGTGTCACGCCTTGCACCGTCACCGCGACATCGACGAAGAAGCCGAGTTCGCTCGACAGGTACAGCAGCCCGTCGAAGAAGCGCACCTCCCAACTGGCGTCGGGATCGGCGAGACGCAGTTGTGCCACGGCAAAGGGCCAACCGAGATACGGGAACAGACCTTTCTTCTCGACATGCTTCGACACATCAATCTGGAACAGGCGACGGAAGGGATGGGTTGCATGGGACGTGTTTTCCATGATGAACTCCAATAGAGAACGCGAGTAACGACAAAGCCCGACCGGCACAGGGCCAGGTCGGGCTTTGTCGGGGAACCGCTGGAATGGCGGTGATCAGGATTGCGACCTTGTCAGATTTTTCGACCTCATCAATCTCGCCCAACAGTCTTGTGGCGATTGCGGGAAGCCCCTCCAGCTACCGGCAGAGCTCGCCCGGTACCCTGGAGTGCAGGGACAGATCGCGTATCGGTAAAGGGATTGCCCAATACGTAGGCAGCACCGACGAAAGATCAGCGCAGCCGGGAAATCCGGGAGGTTTCCACAGGCTTTTTCAACGATCTATCCACAGAATTTGTGGATTAACCTGCTCTCCACAGTCTGTCCCCAGGCTTGTCCACCGTGTCTGTTCGCTTCAGGCAGAGAGCGGCATGACGTCGTCCGGGGTGATCAAGCAGATAGTCGGCTGCCTTCTGGGCTTGCGCGGAAGCGGTGAACACCGCGCTTGTCGCGCTTGAGGACTGCCAGTCAACTGGCGATGTAGTTCGCGTGCCGCACCTGACCTGCAAGCCGGCGGTGCGCGGCCAAGAAGGCCGCGCCCATCTCTGCGATCAGATCTTCCATCGCGTACGCCGATTCGCCAAGGCGCTTGCCGAGCCTCCTGCCGAGGCAAGAAGCGTGGCCCGCCCAGTGGTAAATCTCATGGAGTTCCGTCCTGTAGAAACTCGCCTGGTCCCTGAAGGAAGAGGAAGAACGGAGCGGCAGGTAGATGAGATCGTTGGGTGGCGAATAGAAGGCCCGGAAGCCGCCATGACGAATATCGGCGCCGGAACACTCGATGATCCGCTCAGCGATATCGGAAGGTTCCCAGGCGGATCCCGTGTCCGACGCCGCCCGGTATTCATTGAGCAAGCCATCGACCTGATCCAGATTGAAGACGTCGAAGACCTTAAGCAGTGGCAGGAAGCGCTTTTCGTCGTCGCCCTCGGCGAGTGGTTCGCTGTCGGCCTGCTCGACCTGCCGTAATTCGTAGTAAGCGCTTCCGGATAGGTCC
>NZ_JDST02000128.1:0-5233 GCF_000584975.1 Candidatus Accumulibacter cognatus
TCGCATCACGGGGATGATCGTCTCCCCAAGCGACGGCCCCTTCCCGAGGGGGGAAGGGTGGCACGAGCGCTCCGCTCGGCGATGGCCGCGTGGCAGCCGTGGCTGTCGTAGGCGCCATCGGCCGATACCTGGGCGATCTCGCCTTCGATCTAGTCGAGCAGACCGGGCAGGATCTCGCTGTCGCTCCACTCGGCCGTGGTCACTTCAATGCAGATGAGGTCCTTGGCAGTTTCGTCTACGGCCAAGTGGATCTTGCGCCAGGTGCGCCGCTTGCCCACCCCGTGCTGGCGCACCGTCCCACGGTCGGCGTTGCACAGCCGACCGGCTGCAGCGGCGTGAAGCGGTGCTTCACGAAACCCCGCTTCCGCCCATTCGCCTTCACCGACAATCTTCAGCCCGGTCGAATCAATCACCACATGCGTCGGTCCCGGGCGCGGCCGGCGCGGAATCTGTACCGAAAGCTCTGCTGCCCGTCGCGACATATAGCTGTGGTCCGGTACCGGCAAATCCAGGTGGCACAGGCGCATCAGCGACCTCACCAAGCCTTCCGTCGCCCGGTAAGGCAACTGGAACAGTCCCTTGATCGTCAGGCACGTCTGGAGGGCGATCTCCGAGTACCGCCCAGGGGTGCCGCGCCCCACCGGCGGCGGAGGCGTCCAGCTGTCCCGAAGGCTTTCATCGTCGAACCAGATCGTCAGATTGCCGCGATTGACCAGCGCTCGGTCGTACTCCGACCAATTCGTCACCCGATACCGCTGCTTTACGCCCACCTCGCCCGTGTCCGGGTTCACCCGCATGGCCATCTCGCACCTCTTCTTGCCGCCAGACCCGGAACTTCGGGGTTCATGCCAATATACTACACCAACGCCCATTTTGACTCAAGCAATGGAGCGAGTTCGCCGGAAAGTGCCTTTCTGCCGGCCATGAGCGGAGTCCACTCCCTGAATCTGGATCTATTGCAGGTGCTCGGTAGGAGAACAGAAAGCCACCATTGCCAAAATGAGAATTGCTGTTCTTCCTTGGGGCATAGTAATTAATACCTGCTCTAACGTGTGTTAATCTCTTGGTCAACTGGACTGGGCCGCCCGCAAGCGGCGCTTGCGGGTTCACCGGGCGTTTCACGCTCCGGCAGCCTGTAGCTGGCTCCGCATCATCCACCGAAGGGAACAGATGACGATGAAACGTGTATTGCTCGCTGCACTCACCTTCACCCTCGCCTTGGGCTTCAATGCCTTGGTCATGGCCCAGACCTCAGATCCGCTTCCATCCTGGAACGATGGCAAGGCCAAGCAATCCGTCATCGAGTTTGTCTCGAAGGTGACCACGAGAGCCTCCCCGGACTTTGTGCCGCCCGCCGAGCGCATCGCCACCTTCGACAATGATGGAACGCTGTGGACGGAGCAGCCGATGTATACCCAGCTCGCCTTCGCACTGGACAGGGTGAAGGCGCTGGCATCCCAGCACCCGGAGTGGAACACCACCCAGCCCTTCAAGGCGGTGCTCGACAATGACTTCGATACCCTGGCGGCGTTGGGCGAGAAGGGCTTGGTCGAGCTGGTCATGGCCACGCATACCGGGATGAGTACCGCGGAGTTCGAGGCGATCGTGAAGGAGTGGCTTGGCAAGGCCCGTCACCCGCGTTTCAAACGGCCCTACACCGAGCTTGTCTACCAGCCGATGCTCGAGCTCCTGAAGTATCTGCGCGCCAACGGCTTCAAGACCTACATCGTCTCCGGCGGTGGGGTGGAGTTCATGCGGCCGATGACCGATTCGGTTTACGGCATTCCGCCCGAGCAAGTGATCGGATCCAGCATCAAGACCCAGTATCAAATGAAGGACGGCACGCCGGTATTGATCCGGCTTCCACAGATCGATTTCATCGACGACAAGACCGGCAAGCCCGTCGGTATAAACAAGTTCATCGGCAGGCGACCGATCGCGGCGTTCGGAAACTCCGCCGGGGACCGCGAGATGCTGGAGTGGACCGGTGCCGGTGGCGGCGCGCGGCTGATGATGCTCGTCCTCCATGATGACGCTGGGAGGGAGTATGCATATGGCCCTGCCAACGGCCTGCCGGACACCAAGTTCGGCACTTTCCCCTCTACGTTGATGCAAGAAGCGGGAGAGAGGGGGTGGGTCGTCATCAGCATGGAGAAAGACTGGAAACGGGTCTTCGTCTTCGAGAGATGACCAGACGTCCGATGCGATAAGCTTTTAAACGGTATTCCAAACGTAATACAGGAGGTCGAAATGCAAAGAATCACGGCATTGATTGCGGGAATTCTCTTCACGTTGATAGCGATGGCCCCGAGTCTTGGCAACGCACAGTCGAGGCCCAACATCCTATTTATTGTCTCCGACGACACCGGTTACGGCGATCTCGGACCTTACGGCGGCGGTGAGGGACGCGGCATGCCCACGCCCAACATCGACCGTATGGCCGCCGAGGGCATGACGTTCTTTTCCTTCTACGCTCAGCCGAGCTGCACGCCCGGCCGCGCGGCGATGCAGACTGGACGCATTCCGAACCGAAGCGGCATGACGACGGTCGCTTTCCAGGGACAGGGCGGCGGCCTGCCCGCTGCGGAGTGGACCTTGGCGTCCGTGCTCAAGAAGGGCGGCTACCAGACCTACTTCACCGGCAAGTGGCACCTCGGTGAAGCCGACTACGCGCTACCGAACGCGCAGGGTTATGACGAAATGAAGTACGTCGGGCTGTATCACCTGAACGCCTACACCTACGGCGACCCGACCTGGTTTCCGGACATGGATCCGGAGCTGCGGGCGATGTTCAACAAAGTGACAATTGGCGCGCTGTCCGGCAAGGCCGGCGAGAAGCTGAAGGAGGACTTCAAGATCAACGGCCAGTACGTCGACGAGCCGGGCAAGCCCGTCACGCTGCATGGCGTGACTTACCCCGACGGCGTGGTCGGTATTCCATTTTTCGACGGATACGTCGAAAAGGCAGCGCTCGAGTTCCTTGACACGGCAGCCAAGAATCCCGGCAAGCCGTTCTTCATCAATGTCAACTTCATGAAGGTGCATCAGCCGAACCTGCCGGCGCCCGAGTTCCAGTACAAATCGCTGTCGAAGAGCAAGTACGCCGACTCAGTCGTCGAGCTCGACACGCGCATCGGCCGAATCATGGATAAGCTGCGGGCGCTCGGCCTCGACAAGAACACGCTGGTGTTCTACACGACCGACAACGGTGCCTGGCAGGACGTCTATCCGGACGCCGGCTACACACCGTTCCGCGGCACCAAGGGCACGGTGCGAGAAGGCGGCAACCGCGTGCCCGCGATAGCGGTCATGCCCGGCAAGATCAAGCCGGGCACCCGCAATCACGACATCGTGGGCGGTCTCGACCTGATGGCAACCTTCGCCAGCCTGGGCGGCGTCCAGTTGCCGAAGAACGATCGGGAAGGCAAGCCGATCATCTTCGACAGCTACGACATGACGTCGGTCCTGTTCGGAACCGGTAAGTCAGCCCGCAAGTCCTGGTTTTACTTCACTGAGGATGAACTGAGCCCGGGCGCCGCGCGTGTCGGTAATTACAAAGCGGTGTTCAACCTGCGCGGCGACAACGGGCAACCGACTGGCGGCCTGGCGGTCGACAGCAACCTCGGCTGGAAGGGCCCAGAGAAGTACGTCGCGACTGCGCCGCAGGTATTTGACCTGTGGGCCGACCCACAGGAGCGCTATGACATCTTCATGAACAACTTTACCGAGCGGACCTGGACGATGGTCACGATCAGCGAGGCGATCCAGAATCTGATGAAGACGTACGTGCAATACCCGCCGCGCAAGCTGCAGAGCATGACTTACACGGGCCCGATCACGATATCGAACTACCAGAAGTTCCAGTGGGTCCGTGAGCAGTTGCAGAAGGAAGGCGTCAGCATTCCGCTGCCGGTAGGGAACTGAAACCCCCAGCAAGCGCACGGAACATGGTCTTCCGTGAGCCAGCTAACATCCGCATGCACCTGACCGGCTAAAGCGGGCTTGGCCCGCTTTAGCCGGCAAGTGATGCGGGGCGTTGGGCGTCTTGAGGCTCCCCTTTAGGCTGCAAGGGATTCATCAGTGTCAAGGATCTGGCTTGCGTCTGGTGAATAATTGGTCGAAGACCGTGGAGATTCTGCGATGACTTACTCTGGACAGTGTTTATGTGGCGGGATTCGCTATGAACTCTCGGGGGAGCCACAGGTCGTTGCGTTATGCCATTGCAGCGACTGCCGACGAAGTGCAGGCGCGCCGATGGTGGCATGGGCGATGTTTCCTGAAACCGCCTTGACGCTGAAGAAAGGGCAGCCGAAGACTATCAACTCGTCAGGTACCGCTATGCGCAGCTTCTGCGCTGACTGTGGAAGCGGGTTGTTCTACCGGAATGCAGCCGCGCTTCCAGGAATTGTCGACGTGCAGTCCTCGACTCTCGACCATCCTGAGGCGCTACCGCCGACAGTGCAAATACAGACGGCCGAGCGGCTCGACTGGATGAAGCATGTTCATGAGCTTCCTGAATTCGAGAGATTCCCAACGTAGACCAGAGATGATGCCCAACCCGTCGCTCTTGGCGACCGGCCGCATCAAGCCGAGTCCGTTGCCTCGGCTTCTACAAGGGCTACAAGGGCTTCCCCAAAAAGCAAGGGCCAAGGAGGGTTTTTTTAGTTCATCACTGTTTCCTGGTTTGATTCGTCATTGACTGCGTTTGTTGATCGGGAAGATGGCGGACTGCGAAACTACAACCGGTCATGTTGGGCCGTTGGCCCGGACCCGGATGAAAGACGTGCGCCGGGGCCTCAATCGTTAGTCGGGAAGTGCTGCTTCCCCTGGAGTTGATCAGGCACTCCCGGCGCGGGTCCAACCCGCTTCACATCAACGCGTGCATTGCATCGGTGATTCGTTGCCGGCGACGACCGGCATGGGGGTTCCTTCCTTCTGCTGACGCTTTTTGTGGGGTCGGCTGACCTCGGCCGCGCCGGGTCTCGTCCGGAAATCCTCGCCGTATTTCAACACCGCCCACGCCAGCCGGGCGTTCTTGGCTGCGATCGCCCCGGAAATACTGTATGCCCTGTGGCTTTACGCGACGCTGGAAGGTATCGGCAGTGCCCGAACCATCACCCGGCTGACGCAGGCGCAGGATGCATACCGGTGGATCCGGGGTGGTGTGTAGGTCAACTCTCACACCCTGGCCGACTTTCGCTGTCACCATGGCGACAGAGGTGGCCCCGTTTGT
>NZ_JDST02000129.1:0-1619 GCF_000584975.1 Candidatus Accumulibacter cognatus
CCTTCCAGAATTGGTGCAAACTGAGCATTGATGAGGGGTTGCGGCCAAGAGGGAGGGTCACCCGATGGGTGAGATGGAGTTTGCGCGAAAGGGGCTGGTCAAGGCGGTCGATGCCGCCTTACAGGCACAGATTCTCGGCATGAAGAAGATCATCCGCGACGAAAGCCTGCGCCGCGCGCTGGCGCATCTGGCCCCGAACCAACCCAAGCTCTGCAGCGACAAAGAACGCGCCGCGCGCAGGGCCCAACTGGCCAGGAGTACGGCCTGGATGGATACAGCGCTGTCGGAGAGCACGCGCGAAGCCCTGCGGACGCCCTGGATTCTCGACGCCGACACCAGCGTCAAGGTGCTCTATGGCCACCAGGCGGGTGCCGAGATCGGGTACAACCCCACCAAGCCGGGACGTCCCAGCCATACCCTGCCTGCCTACTGGATTGGCAACCTGCGCTTGGTGCTTGATGTGGAAGTACAAGGCGGCAAAGCCAATGCAGCCAAACATAGCCTGCCTCGTCTGCGGGAGCTGATCGAGGGGCTCGCCCCCGAGGAACGTCCCGTCCTGGTGCGCGGCGACATGGGTTTCGGCAATGAAGGCGTGATGGCCGAGAGTGAAGAGATTGGCCAGCGCTATCTCTTCAAGCTCAAGCAAACGCCCGGCGTCAAGCGTCTGATCGAGCGGCTCTGGCGGCAAGGCGACTGGCAGGGCGTCGGCCAAGGCTTTGAGGCGGTCGAAGGCGAGCTTCGGTTGGCGGGTTGGAGTGGCGCGCGGCGTGTGGTGGTGCTGCGGCAGCCAGTCAAGTCCAGTCTGGTCGCCCAGACAAGCCGCAAGAGCCGACAGCCAGAACTGCAGTTCCTTGACCCTTCGGAGACAACCAAAGTACTGGGAGTACGCCGTCCTGGTGTCCAACGCGGACTACTCGCTGGAGGCCATGGGCCAGCTCTACCGGGATCGGGTCGATTGCGAGAACGGCTTCGACGAACTGAAGAATCAATGGGGTTGGGGCGGCTACACCACGCAAGATCTGGAGCGCTGCAACCTCTCGGCGCGAGCGGTGGCACTGATTTACAACTGGTGGAGTTGGTATGTCCGCCTGGCGCATCCAAAGGCCCGCCTGGAGGCGATCACCAGCCGCCCCCTACTGCTCGCTGGTATCGCCCGCCTAACTCAGCACGCCGGCAAATCCCGCCTGCTGCTCACACTCTCCCATGCGGCGGGAGATCAGATCAAGGCGATGATCGTCAGTATCCGCAAGGGTCTTGACCATGTTCGGGCAACTGCGCCTCAGTTGCCGAAAGCCACCCGCTGGCCTGCACTGGTCCACTACATCGTCGACAAAATCATCGCCGCCAAACCGCAAAATGCCGCGGCACACGGCGCTTGCTCCACCTGGTCTGGCTGCCGCAATGGGCTAACTGGCCATCATCGCCAAGAATCATCGACAGGTGCGCATAGCGCGGCAATTGTGCGCCGAGCGCCCGCAGGATGTTGATCTGACGTGGGGTGTTGTTGACTGACGTGGTCGTCACCGCGGATGACGTGCGTGATGCCCATATCCCAGTCATCGACGACGACGCAGAAGTTGTAGGTCGGCGTGCCATCAGCGCGCGCAATGACCAGGTCG
>NZ_JDST02000130.1:0-10987 GCF_000584975.1 Candidatus Accumulibacter cognatus
AACTTCCAAACCTTCCAGAAGATTAAATCGTGACCGCGCACGGTAGACCAGGATGGGACGTACGAGACGATCTACGGCAAGTGGTTTACCCCGCACAGGTAGATTTTTTCGACCCACCATGCTGGCCATCCCCGCGACACGCTCACAGTTGGTGAAAAGAGGGAGCCCCTGCCATCACGCGCAGACATCAGGTCGGGGGGTTTCCGCGTACGCAGCGTCTGCGGCGCGCAGCGCGTCAGCTACACGCCATCGAGGCGCACCGGCGGCAGAACGCCGCGCGTCTTGGCGCGCTCCGCCTCCTCGCGCACGTAAGCCCCGTCCGGCCCGGTCGACGCGTGCGTCCAGCAGACGACGCAGCGCGCCGCGTCGAGCTGCTCGGCGATCGTCTCGCGCCAGCGCTCGCCGCCACCGATGTCCTGATGACCCACCGTACCGACACGCCCGCGGCACGCAATGCGGTGACCAAGGGCTCGACGCACGACCAATCTTCGCGATTGTAGCGGACGAAACAGTCGCTCATCGCTCGCTGGCCGCGCGCCGCCGCGCCTCTTCGACGAGCCGTTGACCGACCGGCGACAGAACGCCACGCGCCTGCAGGGCAAGCAAGGCGTCGGCGACCTGCCGCCAGGTGACCCCGCCACCGATCGTGGCTAGCCGCCAGCGACACGGCCACGTCGCGCTGCGCTTGTGCCGACGCCGGGTTCGCGGCCGCCAGCCGGCGGCGGGCGATCTGCAGGCTCTCGTCGAAGCTGCGCCGGGCGGCGGCGAGGTCGCCGGCCGCTTGCTTCAGGTCGCCGAGTTCGACCGCGGCAACGCTGCATTCGCGGTCGTCGTTGGCGACGCGGCGCGCTTCGCCGGCGGTGTGCAGCACCTGCGCGGTGTCGCCCGATTGCTGCGTCAGCCGGCCGATGTAGACCCAAGTCCGGAAGTCGTCGGTGTCGCGCTGCGCCGCCGCACGCCAGAGTTGCAGCACGTCGTTTGTCGTCTTCTCGCCGCGGTCCTGCATGTCGGCGGCGAGCGCGGCCAGTTGGCGGTATTCGGCGGCGCTGCGCAGCTTGTTGGCTTTGTCGCGCGCCGCTTCCTCGACGCGCGTCAGCTCTTCGAGGACGGCGAAGGCGCCGACGCGGTCGCCGTCGGCATAGCGTTGCAGTGCCTGGCGTCGTTCGGGGTTCGGCGAATCGGCGAGGGCGGCGATCAGCCGCCGGTATTCGGCCAGTTCGGCGCGGTACGCCGAGTCGCGCGCGCTGAGTTCGTCGACCAGGCGCTGCCGTTCGCTGGTCAGCGCGCGCAGCTCCTTGCCCAGGCGGGCCGTCTCGGCCGCGCTCTGGTTCTGCTGCGCGAGCGCTCGCCGCAACTGTTTGTCGCGCTGTTCGAGTCCTGCGAGCAGGGTCACTTCGCGTTCCGGGCTGCGCCGCTGACTCGCCGCGAGCGACGCGGCACGATCGAGGACGAGGGCGCTCGGTCAATTCGCGCACTTGCGCGTCGCGATCGGTTTCGCTGCCCGGCGCCAGCTCCACCGTTGCGCCCGCGGCAGTCGCCGCGCGCGCCTCGATTTGATGGCGCAGAGCATGGCAGGAGTCTCCCGAAGGTGAAAGACGAGGAGCGAGTGGATGGGTAAGCTGCAGGACCGGGCAGCGACCCGCGACCCGCGACCCGCGACCCGCGACCCCCAACGAACGAGGCATGACCGGCCCATCACCCGCTGGCCAACCGCCCGCTCCGGCCGCCCCACCCCGAAGCCCCTTGCCAGCCGCCAAACCCCTACCGGAAAAGCAGTATCGACACGCGCTCGAGCCTTGTCAAGCCACCCCCCGACGGTCCTTTGCTGGCCGTTCACCCGCATCCGACCCCTCGCCGCAGGTCAGACGGCAGGCGCCAGTCCATCGATTCGCTGCGGCCGCTGCCCGTGTCCGGGCTGGCCCAGGGGTCCGGCGCTTGACACTGCACGGGGGGCCAAGGATACTCCCGCGGGCGGCGATGCGCTGGCGGCCCATGGTGTCCGCGGCGGCGAAGTGCTGCCGACCATTCACTCAAGGCGTTTGCCGCCGAGCTTCTGACGCCCCCGCTCATTTCCTCTTCCCATGGCCGAACCCGACAAGACGCCTGCCTCCCCGCTGTCGCTGCTGGCGATTGACCGCAACGCGGCCCCGACCCGGCGGCGCCGACGCCGCTGGGCTGTCTGGCTGGCGGCTGTGCTCGGCATCGGTGGCATCGCCGCCTACCTTCTCGTGCCGGGCAGGGTGGACGTCCAGGTCACGACCGTGCTCAGTGCCTACCCGTCGCAGCAGTACACGCAACTGACCGCCTCCGGCTACGTGGTCGCCCAACGCCGCGCGTCGGTGGCTTCGAAGGGCACCGGCCGACTGGTCGAGCTGCGGGTGCGCGAGGGCAGCCCGGTGCAGGCGGGCGAACTGATTGGACGCCTTGACGCCAGTGACGTGCGGGCCGCTCTACGGGTCGCCGAGGCGGCGATCGGTCAGGCCGCGGCCGGGCTCCGGCAAGCCGAGGCCAACCTCGAACAGGCGCGGGCCGAAGCCGCCAACGCCGAGGTCGAGTTCCAGCGCCAGCAGGCCTTGCGCGCCCGTGGCTTCGTCTCGTCGCAGGCGGTCGATGCGGCGCAGCGCCGCGCGCTGGCGGCACGCGCGGGGGTCGGCGCCGGGCGGGCGGCGATCGACAGCGCCCGCGCCGCTGTGGCGCTGGCGCAAGCCCAGGTGGCGGTGCAGCAGGTCAATCAGGACAATACCGATATCCGCGCGCCCTTCGATGGCGTGGTGTTGGTGAAGAACGCCAACGTTGGCGACATGATCACGCCTTTCTCGGCGGCGGCGGGCACCTCGGGCGCCGTCGTGACGATGGCCGACATGAGTACGCTGGAGGTCGAGGCGGACGTCTCCGAAAGCCATGTCGCCAGGGTTCGCGTCGACATGCCGGTGGAGATCACGCTCGATGCGATCCCCGATGCGCGCTTCCGCGGCAGCGTCGCCCGCGTCGTGCCGACGGTGGACCGGGCCAAGGCGACGGTGGTGACCAAGATCCGCTTCGACAGGATCGACGCGCGCATCCTGCCGGAAATGAGCGCCAAGGTGAATTTCCTGTCGCAGCCGGCGACGGATGCCGACCAGACGCCGGTAGTCGCCGTCAACCCCAGGGCGATCGCCGAGCGCGCCGGCAGCAAGGTCGTTTTCCGGCTGCTCGGCGAGACCGTCGAAGCCCTCCCGGTGACGCTCGGCCGCAAGCTCGGCGATGCGCAGGAACTGACCGGCAGCCCGCTGCAGCCCGGCGAACGCCTGGTCCTGGCGCCCCCGGAGCGGCTCGCTGCCGGCGCCCAAGTGGTCGTTTCGGGCGGCAGCGCCGCGAAGAGGAGCCCTTGAGCATCGATCCGGTTCCGCCGCTGATTCGCATCCGCGGGCTCTCGAAAGGCTACCGGCGCGGCGGGCAGGTGATTCCGGTGCTGCTCGACCTCGACATGGACGTCGCGGCGGGCGAGTTCGTGGCGCTGATGGGTCCGAGCGGCTCGGGCAAGAGCACGCTGCTGAACCTGATCGCCGGCATCGACAAGCCGTCTGCCGGCACCATCGAGATCGGCGGCGTCGATATCGCCGAGCTCGGCGAGGGCGAACTGGCCGACTGGCGTGCCGCCAACGTTGGCTTCGTTTTCCAGTTCTACAACCTGCTGCCGGTGCTCAGCGCACAGGACAACGTCGCGCTGCCGCTGCTGCTGACCAGTCTGTCGAGCCGCGAGCGCGCCGAGCGGGCGCGCGTCGTCCTCGGGCTGGTGGGCCTCTCCGACCGCGCCGACCATCTGCCGAACGAACTCTCGGGCGGGCAGCAGCAGCGCGTGGCGATCGCGCGCGCGCTGGTCAGCGACCCGCTGCTGATCGTCGCCGACGAGCCCACCGGCGACCTCGACCGGGTCACCGGCGAGGAGATCCTCGGACTGCTCGAACGACTCGTCGTCGAGATGGGCAAGACGATCGTCATGGTCACGCACGACCCCAAGGCTGCCGCGCACGCCCGCCGCCTGGTGCACCTCGAGAAGGGCGTGCTGGTCGACGAAGCCGGCGCGTGATGGCGGTCGCCGCATGAGGCTCGCACACACACGAGGCGACCGATGTTCCTGCTGCGGCTGCTGCTGAAGAACGCCTTTCGTCACCAGTTGCGCACCGGCCTGACGCTGATCGGACTGGTGGTGGCGATCTGCGCTTTCGGCCTCCTGCGCACCATCGTCGATGCCTGGTATGCCGGCGTCGAGGCCAGTTCGAGCACCCGCCTGGTGACGCGCAGCAGCATCTCGCTGACTTTCCAGTTGCCGCTCAACTACGCGCAGCGAATCCGCGCCGTCGAGGGCGTGCGCGCGCTCAGCTGGGCCAACTGGTTCGGCGGGGTGTACATCACCGAGCGGAATTTCTTCCCGCAGTTCGCGATCGATCCGGCGAGCTATCTGGCACTCTACCCGGAGTATGTGATTGCCGACGCCGACAGGCTCGCCTTCTTGCGTGATCGGCAGGGAGCGGTGGTCGGACGCGGGCTGGCCAGCAAGTTCGGTTGGCAGGTCGGCGACCCGATCCCCTTGCGCGGCACGATCTATCCGGGCACCTGGACCTTCACCCTGCGCGCGATCTACGACGGCGCGGACGCCAAGACCGACGAGAACCAGATGTTCGTGCACTGGGCGTTCATCAACGAATCGCTACGCCAGACCGCGCGCCAGCGTGCCGACGCCGTCGGCGTGTACATCGTCGGTATCGACGAACCGAACAACGCCGCCCTGATCTCGCAACGCATCGACGCGCTGTTCGCCAATTCGCTGGCCGAAACGCTCAGCGAGACCGAAAAGGCGTTCCAGCTCAGTTTCGTGTCGATGAGCGAGGCGATCCTGGTGGCGATCCAGGCGGTGAGCCTGATCATTATCGTGATCATCATGGCGGTGATGGCCAACACCATGACGATGACCGCGCGCGAGCGGCTGGCGGAATACGCGACACTCAAGGCACTGGGCTTTCCGCCCGGCTTCGTCGTCGGTCTGCTGTATGGCGAAAGCCTGCTGATCGCCGGCCTCGGCGGCGTGCTTGGGGTCGCCGCGACGCTGCCGCTGTCGGCGGCCTTCGCGCAGGCAACCGGCACACTGTTTCCGGTGTTCCAGCTGTCCGCCCTGACGATGGGCCTGCAGTTGCTGGCCGCGGCGATCGTCGGCCTCGTCGCCGCCGCGTGGCCGGCGTGGCGGATGAGCCGGATCGACATTGTCGATGGCCTGCGGCATGTGGCGTAAGTGGTCGTGAAGCGGGCGCTGCCTGGTCGCCTGGTGCCGGCTCGCGTGCGCCGCCCGCTGCACCCGCGGAGCACGCAGTGAAGGGCCTGCCGCTGGCCTACATCGTACGCAACCTGTGGGTGCGCCGGGTGACCACCGTGCTCACCGCGCTCGGCATGGCGCTGGTGGTCTACGTCTTTGCGACGGTGCTGATGATGAGCGAAGGCATTCGCGCGACGCTGGTCGCCACCGGTCAGGCAGACAACGTCATCGTCCTGCGCAAGGGGGCCGGTGCCGAGATCAACAGCGCGGTCACTCGCGATCAGGCGGGAATCATCGAGACGCTGCCGGGAATCGCCCGCGACACATTGGGCCGCACGATGGTCAGCCGCGAGCCGGTGGTGCTGATCAATCTGCCCAAGCGTGGCAACGGTAAGCCGAGCAACGTCACCGTGCGCGGCACTTCGGAAATGGGCGGGGAACTGCGGCCGCAGGTGCGCATCAGCGAGGGCCGCATGTTCCGCCCAGGCACTTCCGAGATCGTCGCCGGCAGCGCCGTGGCGGCTGGCTTTCAGGGGGTCGGCCTGGGCCAGACGCTGCGCTTCGCCGGCCGCGACTGGCTCGTCGTCGGCATTGTCGACGCCGGCCGCAGCGGCTTCGACTCGGAACTCTGGGGCGATGGCGAACAGATGCTGCAGGCTTTCAGGCGAAACGCCTTTTCGACCGTCGTGCTGCGTCTGGCCGATGTGGACGGCTTCGAGCACATCCGGAAAGCGCTCGAGGACGATCCCCGGCTGTCGCTCGAAGCCAAACCCGAACGTGTCTTCTATGCCGAGCAGAGCGAGGCGCTGGCGACCTTCATCCGCCTGCTCGGCACCGCCCTGGCCGCCATCTTCTCGATCGGCGCCATGGTCGGCGCGATGATCACGATGTTCGCCGCGGTGGCCGCGCGCACCGCCGAGATCGGCACCTTGCGGGCGCTTGGGTTCCGGCGCCGCGCCGTTCTACTGGCGTTTCTCGGCGAGTCGCTGCTGCTGGCGACGCTCGGCGGCGTGCTGGGGCTGGCGGGCGCGAGCGCGATGCAGGCGGTCGACATCTCGACGACGAACTTCCAGACTTTCGCCGAACTGGCTTTCCGTTTCGTCCTGACACCATCGATCGCCTTGCAGTCCATGGCTTTCGCGTTGGCGATGGGCGTCGTCGGCGGCTTCGTCCCGGCATGGCGCGCGGCACGTCTGGAGATCGCCGATTGCCTGCGGGCGGCTTGAACAGGAATCCAGGCACGGAGCACCGGCGGTGGCAAGCCTCTGGAGGCCAACCAAGGCATCCACACCGAGCACGGCAAGGCCGAAGAAACGGCCCAGACGGTCGGCGGCAAGCGGTTGCTGCGGAACGGCTGTGTATTCGTAGCTCTAAACGTGCAAACGTGATAGATCGGAGAGCAGCTTGTCTGAATCAAGAACTTTCCTTGAACGGACACGGCGGCAGCCGTCTGCCGCAGCGCCTGGTCCGGCGCGTGTCTTCAGCGACCCGTCATCCTCTCCAAATGTTCGGGGTAGCGAGCCCCTTGCACCGTGATCTCGGAGGTTGCGCTCTCGATGTCACGAAGATCGTCTGAGGTGAGTTCGACGGAGACTGCTCCGATATTCTCTTCCAGGCGATGCAGCTTCGTGGTGCCCGGAATGGGAACGATCCAAGGCTTTTGAGCGAGCAGCCAGGCGACCGCAATCTGGGCGGGCGTCGCCTGTTTTCGTTCCGCGATTCTGCCGAGCAGATCGATCAGGGTCTGGTTCGCCTTGAGCGCCTCCACCGTGAACCGCGGCAGGGTGCTACGGAAGTCCGAGCTGTCGAACCTCGCGTTCTCATCAATCTTGCCGGTGAGGAACCCCCTGCCCAGCGGGCTGTACGGGACGAAGCCGATTCCGAGTTCCTCGAGGGTCGGTATGACTTCCTTTTCCGGGGTTCTCGTCCACAGCGAGTACTCGCTCTGGACGGCGCTGAGGGGTTGGACGGCGTGGGCGCGGCGGATCGTTTGCGCGCCGGCTTCAGACAGGCCGAAGTGTTTCACCTTCCCTTCCCGGATCAATTCCTTCACCGTGCCTGCCACCTCCTCGATCGGCACGTTCGGGTCAACTCGGTGCTGATAGAGCAGGTCGATCGTTTCGATCTTCAGTCTCTTGAGAGAGCCCTCGACGGCCAGCTTGATGTGCTCGGGCCGGCTGTTCAGGCCCGGCGGACCCTTCATTCCTCGGGGATCGCAGTTTGGGCTGAGGTCGAACCCGAACTTGGTGGCGATCACCACTTGCTCGCGGAAGGGAGCGAGGGCTTCTCCCACGAGTTCCTCGTTCGTGAACGGGCCGTAGACTTCGGCGGTATCGAAGAAGGTGATGCCGCGTTTCACGGCAGCCCGGAGAAGATCCGCCATCTCCTGCCTGTCCTTGGGCGGGCCGTAGGAATAGCTCATTCCCATGCAGCCAAGACCCAGGACAGACACTTCCAGCCCGCTCTTTCCGAGTTTGCGCATTTGCATTGTTTTCCCCTCTGAAGATCGAATCGGTACCCGGATTCCCCTTGGCTCCCAATCGGCTTGGTAGCGCAGGTCGCCGACGAACAGGTTTCCTTTACCGAACGAATGGCGTTGATCTGCCGCCCAAGAAGCTGCCGGTCCAAGTGCAGGCGGTGCGCGGCAGATACCCCTCGTTTGACTGCAGCGCCACAACTAGACCACTCATGGAAATTGTAAGCGTCTCGTACCGCGGGTCAAGCCGTGAGAGATGGCCCCGTTTGTTTGGACAGAAAACCCGCTTTCATCAGTGGAGTCCTGCCGGGATAGAGAGCCTCGATCCCCATACGCGCCATCAGAGTGCCGATGGATTTTCGCCCGGCCTGGAAACCCTCGGGGCGCAGCAGATCGCGCAACAGGCGGATGCCGGCAAACGGGTGATCGGGAGGCCACTCGTCGATCCGGCGCATCAGCGCCAGGTCCTCCGCCGGGACCTCGCGGGGCGTGTAGTAGGCGGTCGAACGCGCCAGCCCGAACAGGGAGCACTGATGCACTACGGGAAGCTCGGGGTTACGGTCAATCATCGTCTTGCGCTCAGCAAGCCCGCCTGGGTAAGCGCGTTTCTAACAGATCGTTTTCCAGCGTCAACGGGCCGATCTGGGCGTGCAGTTTCGTCAGTTCCGCACGGCTCGCGGGGCTTCCGGCGTCTCCAAATACCTGAACCGCACGCTCTGTCAGTGGCCGCTTCCCGTCCGTGATCGGATTCGGGTGAAGGTCATACTGCTGGGCTCACTCCGCCAGCGTCTTGTCGCTCTTCAGCGCTGCCAGTGCCACTTGCGCCTTGAATCCCGGGCTGGGGTTCCGCCTCGTCCTTCTTGCCATGCACTTGCTCCTGGTGTGACTGCTTCCGCAGCCGTTCGAGGGGGCAAGGCTACCACTGATCCCGTTATCCGAATTTCCGGGGCTACCTCTGCTTCTGCGCTGTACGAAATTTCCGCGAAAGGCAGCTTGACCTGAGTAAGCGTCTTGGCGTACAACACTTTCAACGCGTCCTTACGGGCCGACTGTCCCGTTTGCCGTGAAATACCACAATGTCACCGAAAGGCCCTCAACGATGAAGAAATTTCTGCTAGGTGCTGTGATTGCAGCCTCGCCATGTCTTGCCAATGCTGTCGATATTAACGTCAATCTCGGCAACATGCGCGTCGAGGCACCAGGCGTTACCGTAACCTTCGGCTCCCGCGACAATCGTGGCTATTACTGGGATGGTTACGAATACCGCGACCCTAAGTACTGGAAAGAACACAATGGCCCACGTGGCGAGAAGCACTACACTGGACGCGGCAACAATGGCGTCCCACACCAAGGTGGAGGACATTGTCCGCCGGGCCAGGCTAAGAAAGGCAATTGCTAAGGCCACACTCCCCATGGGCTGGATGCCAGTTTTTTTGTCATCCGACCCATCCTCACAGAATTTCAATTGCCCATTGCACGTAGGCGGGACGATTTGCCTTCGGCCTGGCGCTGGTCTTGGCATCACGGCGCATCTTCCTGACGACCTTGTTGAAGGTCGCCATGCCGCCTGCGCCGCATCGGCACCGAGCACACGACCCTGGCCCATTCCGTCGCACACCTGGACAACCGGCACTCCGAGCCCACGCGCCACCGCCGTGGTGAAGAAGGCGTAGTAGTCATCCACCCGAGACGGCATGAAGTCCTGCGCATCCTCGTCAAGCGGCGCTTACGGTTTGCCCTTGATCTAGTACGTTCCAGCCGAGATCAGGGCCGGCTGGATACCCTTGGTGGCAAAGGCCTGCGAGTAGTAGAAGTGCGCCTGCCAGACCCAGATCGATCCCACCTCGCCGCCTGGCATGACGTAGAACTCGGAAGCCGAGCAGCCGATCCAGCCAGTGCGCCGCGCTGGCCGCCAGGCTGTTGACAATGGCGCAGATCGGCTTCTTGCCGCGCGCTGTGAGAATCTCGTCCGCCAACTCAGACACCCCATAGACGCTTCCACCCGGACTGTCGATATCGATCAGGATCTGACTGACCGAATCATCGGCCAGCGCCTGGCGCAAGGCTGACGCGAACTGCTGCTTCCTGACACTCCCCGGCCCCAAGACATCGTCGACCAGGTTGCCGCACTTCGTGACCACGCCGTACAGGGGCAGTACCTCCGTCACTGGAAACCACCGTGGCCTCCTCGTCATCGTTGAACTGGCGGCCGGCGGCCAACTTCCAGTTGCCGGAATCAAGGTAATCGCTGGTCGTACCGCTGACCGTGGACGACCGGTTCTGCGTGCCGGCCACCCGCCCAGTGTCACCATGGTGATCACCGCAGCCACGCCGATGACGATGCCGAGCACGGTCAGAAAGGAGCGCATCAATCAGATTGCGGTGGATCTCGCGCAGGGCGAGCAAGAGCGCGTTCAGCAACATGGTTCGGCAGCCGCCTGGCGTTTGTCGCTGGCGACCAGGCCATCGACAAAATGGACGATGCGTCGCGCGTAGGCCGCCATGTCCGGCTCGTGGGTCACCATGATCACCGTAATGCCATGGTCGCCATTCAGCTGGGTCAGCAGTTCCATGATTTCGTGGCTGCGCTTGCTGTCGAGGTTGCCCATCGGTTCATCGGCCAGAAGTACCAGCGGATTGGTCACGATGGCACGGGCAATGGCAACGCGTTGCTGCTGGCCGCCGGACAATTCGGCTGGCGTGTGATGTTCCCAGCCGGCCAGCCCGACCTTGTCGAGCGCCGTCCGTGCCATGGCATGGCGCACTTCGGCCGGTTCGCCGTGATGAAGCAGCGGCAGTTCGACATTTTCCTGGGCCGAGGTACGCGCCAGCAGGTTGAAGCCCTGGAAGACGAATCCCAGGCGTTGCCGACGCAACAGGGCGCGCTGGTTGCGGTCGAGTTGCTCGACGTTGATGCCGCGAAAAAGGTATTCGCTCGTGGTTGGCGTGTCGAGACAGCCGAGTAGATTCATCACCGTGGACTTGCCTGAACCCGAAGGCCCCATCACCGCCACAAAATCGCCTTCCGCGATACTCAGATCAACGCCGCACAGTGCCTGAAACGCTGCCTGGCCCTGACCATAGGTCTTGGTAATGGCCCGCAATTCGATCAGCGGCGCGCTCATGTCAGCGCCGACCATTGGCACTGTTACCAGTTTTCGCGCGTGTACCGGCGCGCATCACTTTATCGCTTCATGAAAGCTAGCAGCCTGTCGGACTTT
>NZ_JDST02000131.1:0-15409 GCF_000584975.1 Candidatus Accumulibacter cognatus
CAAATGATTCCCGTCGCGCACACCGTCCCGGAACCTTGGCCAACTCTGCCACAGAACCAATGCTCGAAAAAAACCTACACCTGTAAGCATTGCCGGCTCCGGTTGGTGAAAACCGGCAGGTCAGTGCAACCTCATTGAAAGTTGCACATCGCGTTATTCTTCTTCGGATGCCACTACAGGAGGGTACTCATCGCGCCGCAGGCCCTGCACGCCGTTCGTCATGAACAGCCGGAACAACTCGGCAAGCGAGCCGACGTGCAACTTTTCCCGAATACGGCTGCGATGGAATTCGACCGTTTTGACGCTGACGCAGAGTTCCTCGGCGATGGCGCGCGTCTGCCGGCCCTTGAGGATGTGCGCGAGCACCTCGCGCTCGCGGACTGACAGCAGCGCCAGGCGCTCCGCCAGGTCCGGCGGTGAATGCAGGGAGGCAGACATGCCGTAGCGTTGCTCGGCATCGGCGCGCAGCGCATGGCAGGTTGCCAGCACCAGGCGCTGCCCGTCGTGCGGCTTTTCGATGAAGTCGAATGCGCCCTTTTTCAACGCGCGTACGGCCATCGGGATGTCGCCGTGCCCGGTAAGAAAGACGATCGGGATGCGACATCGCCGCTTGTAAAGCTCGTCCTGCAGGTCGAGACCGCTCATCACCGGCATGCGGATGTCGAGGATCAGACAGCCCGAGCACTCCCGGCTGAAGCGCTTGAGGAAGGCCCGCGCCGACTTGAAAAGCTGCACTTGCAGGCCAGCCGTGCGCAACAGCATTCCCAGCGAGTCGCGTACCGCCTCGTCATCGTCGATCACGAATACCGTCTGTTCGATTGCCGGACTGTCGCTCACTCATCCTCCGCTGCGATCGTGAAGTGGAAAATCGTGCCCCCGCCTGGATTCGGGTCATGCCACAGGTGCCCGCCGTGTGCTTCGACCACCGAGCGGCAGATCGACAGACCGAGCCCGAGCCCTTGTGGTTTTGTGGAGCGAAATGGCGTGTACAGATGCTTGTCGATCGCCGCGGGTATTCCTTCGCCATTATCGCTGATCGATACGGTGATCACGCCCGCGGGCTGCCGCCCGGTCGAGACGGTGAGCCGGCGACGCGCCTGGACAAGCGGCCGCATCGCATCGACCGCATTCTCGAGCAGATTCACCACCACCTGTTCGAGCAGGAAACGATCGGCGAGTATCGGCGGCAGGTCCTCGCCCAGAACGACGTTGACGACGACGCAGTGGTCCTCGATGCGCGCTTCCATCAGCTCTATCGCCTCGCGAACGATGGCGTTCAGTTCGCACAATACCGGCTGGGGGTGTTTGCTGCGAACGAAGTCGCGCATCCGCGTGACAATGTTGCCGGCGCGTATGGCCTGGCCGTGTGACTTCTTGATCGCGTGTACCAGTTCCGCGCGGTCCATTGTTTCGCTGGCCAACAGGCGCAGACAGGCGTCGTTGTAGCTGGCGATCGCCATCAGCGGCTGGTTGATCTCGTGTGCCAGTGCAGAAGTCGCTTCGGTGAGCGCGGAAAGGCGCGACGTACGGTACAGCATGTCCCGGTTCTCGCGCCGCAGAAACTGCGCGTGGCGTCGATCCGAGATGTCGGTGACGACGATCAGGGTCACTGCGCTGGTGTCCTGCCAGGGTATCGGGCCGAATTGCACGAGATACCAGCGACCGCTCGCTGGGTCGCGACGTTCTTCGGAGCTGAAGCCCTGCGAGGGGTACGGCGCGCCGCGGCGATCATGGCCATCGCCAACGGTCAGGTATTGCGGGAGGTCGGCAGCACCCAGCATATTCGGCTCCGCGCCGATCATCTCCGCCAGGCGTCGATTTGCGTACAGGATCCGTCCGCTGTGCGGGTCCACCACATAGACAGCCGCGTGCATTTCGTCGAGAACGCGCACGAAACGCTCGTCGGCGCGATGTAGCGCCAAACGCAGCCGGGTCAGCAGGATGACGAAGACGACGAAGACCCCCACCATCACGAGGCCATCCCAATAGAACAGTTCCGGCCGCGCGTAGCCGTGCGACGAGCTGAAGCTGAACAGCCAGCACAGGCAGGCGGCGGCGGCGATCGAAAGCCCCGCATGGCGTCCTGCTTTCCAGGTGGCGAGAGCAATCGGCAGCAGGTAAAGGCTGCCGAGTCGCAGTTCGTAGCCACTGAAGTAGTCGAGAGCGCCGATCCATGTAGTGAGCAGCAGCGCCAAGGCGAGCCACCTGCCGGTGCCTGCATGCGCGATCCGGGCACCACCCGACAATCCCGGCGGCAGCAAGGTCATCGGGCGATTCACGGCGAGCACCGCGAAATGGTGGGTGTCACTGCTTGAGACCGGTCAGTGCATGGGCAAGTCATTGGCAAGACTGGCGGCAAGATCTAGTGCCAACCCTAGTTAGGACGCTCGTCGGCGATACTTATACTCCAAATCATCACCGTTGGCGATTCCCGGCGCAGCGGTGAGTGGCGGGTCATCCTGCCATTCTTCCCGGATACAGGAGGTGGCAGTGGATCAAATCCTGGTTTTTCTCCAGGCCTTGCTCGATCAGACCGGGGCGGTGCATTTCTCGTTCGGTAACCTGGTGATGGTCATCATCGGTTGTACGATGATCTATCTGGCCATCACCAAGCATTACGAACCGCTGCTGCTGATCGGCATCGGATTCTCGTGCATCGTCGCCAACGTTCCCGGCCCACCAGATGATGTACCGGGTGGACAGGCGATTTCGGCACTGCTCTATGTCGTCAAGGAAGGTGGGCTCTTCCACTACGCCTACCAGGGCGTGGCCTTGCTGATCATTCCGCCGCTGATCTTCCTCGGTGTCGGCGCCATGACCGACTTCGGACCGATGATCGCCAATCCCAAACTGGTCATTCTCGGCGCCGGGGCTCACCTGGGAATCTTCGTTGCCCTGATTCTCGCCAAACTGCTCGGCTTCAGCCTGGCTGAGGCCGGCGCCATCGGTATCATCGGTGGCGCCGACGGCCCGATGGCGATCTTCGTCACCGTCAAGCTGGCGCCACATCTACTTGGCCCGGTCTCGGTGGCCGCCTATTCGTACATGGCGCTGATGCCGATGATCCAGCCGCCGGTGATGCGGCTGCTGACTACCCAGGCCGAACGCCAGATCAGCATGGAACAATCGCGCAAGGTGAGCAAGCTGGAGAAAATCGCCTTCCCGATCGTGATCGCGATCATCGTCAATCTGTTTTTTCCGCCGGTCGCACCGCTGATCACCATGCTGATGCTCGGCAATCTGTTCAAGGAAACCGGGGTCGTCGATCGCCTGGCCAAGACCGCTGCGGGTGGCCTGATGAATGTGATCATCATGATCCTGACTGTGGCCATTGGCTCCACCATGGCGGCGGAAAAGTTCCTGACGCTGCAGACACTGGAAATTGTGGGTCTCGGTTTAATCGCCTTTCTGTTCGGCACCGGTTCTGGCGTGGTGACGGCAAAGATCATGAACCTGTTCATGAAGACCAAGATCAACCCGCTGATCGGCTCGGCCGGAATCGCTTCGGTTCCGATCGCGGCGCGCGTTTCGCACATCGTGGCGTACCAAGAGAACCCGAAAAACCTCCTCATCTACCACGCGATGGGTCCGAACCTCGCCGGCGTCTTCGGCACAGCCATTTCCGGCGGCATCATGCTCGCGCTGATCGGTGTCGGCTAAGCACGCCATGCTGACTCTACCCTTTGCACATTGAGAACTGCGAACATGAGTTCCCTCATTCCCGACACCCTTGAAGGCGCGTTGCTCCTCAGCCTGATCGACTTCTTCCTGAGCTTCGTAGTGATCTCGTTCATCGGCCTGGTACTCTCATGGTTCCCGCTACTCAACCGCGTCGGCACCTGGGTGTCGCACAAGCGCCCGTCCGCCCCCGTACCGACGAAGAAAGTGCCGGCTCAGGCGCCCATTGCCGACCATGAGATTCCGATCGAGGATGTCGTCTCCATCGCTACCGCGATAGCTGCCATGGTCGGAGATCATCGTATTCTGCACATCGAGCCGCACAGCGCTGAGTGGAGCACGGCCGGCCGGGTCGCGCATCATCACTCGCATTTGCCAAAGCACTGATCTCCTTGTCTGGGTGTCTCGGTAGAGGATGCCTTGTCCAAAGGCCTTGAATCCCCATCCGCGCTTGCATGCTTGACCGCGTCATCGTCAGCAGAATTTAGCTGGGGTAACGCTGGAGCACCCGTCGGTACGGATGGCAGCACGATCTGAGCAGGTGCTGGCCGGGGCATCTTCGCAAGGTTTTCCTGAAGATGGCCGACAATTCCCCATGCTGCGGCCAGCATGACGATCAAAAACCAGAACATCATCATGGCATCAGGTATCCTGGCCATTTCCAACAAGTCCATTCAGGATCTCCTCGTTCGCAGTACCGTTGATCGTCGCCATGTTCATTCCCTCCATAGAATTGAAGTCATTCAGCCAGTCGAGCGCGCTCGCGCTCCGTTTATCCCGGCGTTAAAACTTTGTTCCCCGTCAGCAAGCCGAGGGGGCATGCCACTCAGAGACCGGGACACCTGAACGTCGTAATGCCAGGAACGACCCCCGCGGTCACTGTTCGAGCAACACCGGCAAGAGACCGCGCAGAGCGTTGCCCAGATACAGTCGGGAAGCCCCGCGCAGGTCTTCGAGCCGTAGCACCTGTTCACGCGCGCGCCCCGATTCGAGCAGTTGGCGGCGCAGCACGCCGGGCAGCAGGCCGCAGTGCAGAGGTGGCGTCAGCAGCACCCCGTCGCGCTCGACGAAGACGTTGCTGCGTGCGCCTTCGCAAACCTCGCCGCGCGTGTTGAGAAAGATCGTGTCGAAGACCGCGGGGCATGCCGTCAGCACCGCCAGCGCGCGCTCATAGCGGATGCGCGCCGTGGTCTTGTGGCGCAGCAGGTAGTCGTCGTCGGGCAGCGCTTCAGCCGCCAGGCGTGCTTTCCACTGGCGGCCGGGTTCGTCCATGAAAGGCGACGCGGTGACGCGGCAACTGCCATCATGCGCGAGCGTCAGACGAACGCGAAAGACCCCGCGCGGTCGACCAGCAGCTTCTGCAGCCAGCACCGCGGACACCGTCGGCAGCGCACAGGCGAAACCGAGGCCGCGAGCAGAAGCCTGCAAGCGATCCAGGTGCAGAGGCAGCCAGGAATACTCTCCGTCTTCGAGGCGCAAGGTTTCGAACAACTCGAATCCCGGATCGAAAGCGGTCAAAAAACTCCCTTTCAGCAGACATTCCGCATACTCGGACGCCGGATCCGCATCGGCGACGATGCCGCTACCCACCCCCATGCGCGCCCGCTGGTCGGTTCCCATTTCGATGGTGCGAATGGCGACATTGAAACGGCAGTCGCCAGTCGGCGCCAACCAGCCCAGAGCGCCAGTGTACAGGCCACGTGGTGATTCTTCCAGTTCGGCAATGCGCTGCATGGCGCGTATCTTCGGTGCGCCGGTGATCGACCCGCAGGGAAACAGCGAGCCGAACAGCTCGATCAGGGGCGTTGCCGGCAGGTCTGCAGCCACCGTAGACACCATCTGCCAGAGCGTTGGATAGGCCTCGGCCTCGCACAGGGCTTCGACACGCACCTTGCCCGGCTGCGCCAGTCGTCCCAGGTCATTGCGCAGCAGATCGACGATCATGATGTTCTCTGCGCGCTCCTTCGCCGAGCTGAGCAGCGCCGCCCGCCACTCCTGATCGGCCCGCGGCGTGCCGCCGCGCGGCGCCGTGCCTTTCATCGGACGCGTCACGACGCGGCTGCCCGAGCGTTCGAAAAACAGCTCCGGCGAGAAGGAAAGAATCGCTTCCTGGCCACAGCCGATGTAGCCCCCATAGCGAACAGGCTGCCGCTCGCGCAAGCGCGTATATAGCGCCAGCGGATGACCGTAGATCCGGAAAGTCAGCGGAAAAGTCAGATTGATCTGGTAGCAGTCGCCGTCTGCGATCCAGTGGCCAATCTGCCTGACCTGCTCGGCATGCTTGGCCGCATCGACGCCAGGTGACAGTTCGGCGATTCCGGCCAGCCGTTGATACTCGGGGAGCCCTGCCACTTGTTCGGCAAGAAACGTGTGGACCATCGGCGGGTCAAGCCACTCTGCCTGCTCAAATACCCAGGCCCGGAGCAGGGTCCGCCCCGGTGGTGGCTTGGCCAGGATCGGTTCGAGGCTTGCACCGAGTGCATAATCGGCCGCCAGTGCCACCCAGTTTCCGGCCGCAAGCGCCCTCTCGACCACATCAAAAACCCGTACAGGATCGGCTGCGGTGTCGAGCACGATAGATCGACACCCCTCGCTCAGCAGCAGTGCACTTCCACCGTCACCGTCAAATAAGGCGAAGCAGGCAGGCATCAATCTGCGCTCTGGCAAGGAACACCGCAGCAAGGGCCCGTCCGCCAGGCAATTCCTTACTTGCGCTTTAGGTAATACTCGAAGACCCGGTTCGACTCAGTGCTCGACAGCAGTTCATTACCAGTCTGCCGGGCGAAGGCCTCGAAATCCTTGAGAGAACCCGGATCGGTGGCCAGTACGTGCAGCACTTCTCCTTGAGACATTTCGGACAGAGTCTTCTTGGTACGCAGAATCGGTAACGGGCAATTCAGCCCCTTGACATCTAATTCTCGATCAAAATGCATGGCCCGCCCCCCCAACGAAAGGCGTATTTTACCCGCCATTCCGCTTCTCCTTCGCCTCTTCCAGCTGTAGTTTGCGCAATTCACGCAGACGTGCGTCTACCGCAGACTGTTCGAAAAAAGTGCCGTCGGCAGCCTTTTGCGCAAACTGAAGTTGTTCAACCGCCGGCCCCAGCTGTCCCTGCAGCAGATAGAACTCGGCCTGCGCCCGATGTTGCTGGAGGCGCCTGCCCGCCGCCGAGAAGGTTCTGGCCTGCAGGCCATACAGCTTGTAGTCCGAACTGTAGACCTGCAATTGCGAGTCCAGAAAGCGCTGGCCCTGTTCGTATTGCCCCGCTGCCAGCAGTGCTTCGGCGTAACCATAGACCAGCGCCCTGGACTGCGGATAGCGCTGTAAGGCATCGCGATAGATCGCCAGTGCTCCGGCCAGGTCATTGGCCGCCATCCTGATCTCGGCCGCGAGACCGGCAATCATCGGCGAAGACAGCTTGAGAGCAATCAGCGCCTCGAGTTCCCGCTGCGCGGCAGCCACTTCCTTTGACTTCAACAGCGAGTACACCAGCCCGTAGCGGGTGGCTGCTTCCGAAACATGCTTCTTGTCCCGCAACTGCTTGCCAAACTCGTTGACCGCCTCGCGCGGTGTGCCCATCTGCGCGCGCAACTTGGCGCGCACAAGATGGAAGTCCAGGCTGTCGGCCACCTGCCGATAGGGAGCATCCTGCGCCCGGTTCTGCATGTCGGAGATCCGTTCCAGGGTCAGCGGATGCGAGCGCATATAGACTGGTGCGTTGTTTTCGTATACCCGCCCGGCCTGCTGCAAGCGACCAAAGAAGTCGCCCATGCCGCGCACGTCGTAACCCGCCTGAGTCATCATCTGAAAACCCAGGCGATCAGCTTCTCGTTCATAATCACGACTATAGGCCAGTTGTGCCTGAATCGAGCCAGCCTGTGCCGACGCGATCGCAGCACTGGCGACCTGCGAGTTGGAGCGGGCAGCCAGTACCCCGACGGCCATCGCAATCATGCTGGCGATCGAATTCTGTTTCTCGCGGGCAATCTGCCGGGCCAGGTGATTCTGCATCACATGCGAGATTTCATGTGCGAGCACGCCAGCCAGTTCAGACTCCGATTGCGCCGTCAGCAAGGTGCCGGTGTTCACGCCGATGAAACCGCCGAACATCGCAAATGCATTGACCGTGTTATCGCGAACAAAGAAGAACTGACAATCGCGTGACGGATTCGAACTGGCAGCAACCAGGCGGCTGCCGAGACGATTGAGGTAGTCGGAAAGCTCCGCGTCGTCAACGTAGCTCGGTTCACGCAGGCGGATTTCATTCATGATGCGTTCGCCGATCTTCCGTTCAATCTGCGGCGGGAGTTCGGCATGCGCCGCCTCCCCCAAGTCGGGAAGCTCGTCTGCCCGCAGCGGGAAGTTCCCCGACACGACCGTTAGGGTCAGGAATACGGCGGCACAAGCGATTCTGATCAACTCAGCTCCCGGGCATCGGCGAATAGCGATGGTGCTATGATAACTAATGCCCAGCCGCAAGATTGTTACCAAGCGTTACCAAGTGCCAGCGGCTCCATTTCGGGTACCTCCATTGGCGACAACCTGCGTACTTCACTGACGATCATGCCCACTACCCCCCTTACCCACTTCAACCCACAAGGTCAGGCGCAGATGGTCGACGTCGGCGAAAAGACCGAGACCCATCGACAGGCGATGGCCACCGGCAGCATCCTGATGCGGCCGGAAACGCTGGCTCACATTCTGGAAGGTTCGACCAGCAAGGGCGACGTCCTTGGCATCGCGCGAATTGCCGGGATTCAAGGCGCCAAACGCACTGCCGACCTGATCCCCTTGTGTCACCCGATCGTCTTGACCAAGGTATCGGTCGACTTTGCCATCGACAAAGAAACCAACCGCGTGCATTGCACAGCGCGCGCCGAATGTTTCGGCCGCACCGGTGTCGAGATGGAGGCGCTTTGCGCCGCCAGTATCGGTTTGCTGACGATCTACGACATGTGCAAGGCTGTTGATCGCGGGATGCGCATCGAAGGGGTGCGCCTGCTCGAGAAAAGCGGCGGCAAGTCAGGACACTGGACAGGGAACTGAGATGACGAGGCCGCACCATTCACATCCCGGTACGAAAGCAGGCGGCAAGCGATAGAGATCCAGGCGTGATGCGAAAAAAAACCCGCCGAAGGCGGGTCCCTATTGCACACCCAAAGAATCAGGCGCGCGAAATATTCGAGGCTTGCTTGCCCTTCGGGCCCTGCGTCACGTCGAAGGAAACCTTCTCGCCCTCTTTGAGGGTCTTGAAACCGCCCATGGTAATCGCGGAGAAATGGGCGAATAGATCTTCACTACCATCGTCCGGAGTAATGAAGCCGAAACCTTTAGCGTCATTGAACCACTTCACTGTACCTGTTGCCATCTTGCCACTTCCTTGAAAAAAGACTAAACCCGGGTATCGCCCGACTTGCATGCTTCTCATTCAACACCAACCGATCAGCGATCTCAGACCTAGATAAACACCGACCAGCCGCCTGTACTAAGAGCATTTTAGCGTTTTACGCTAGATCGGGCAGCGGCGTCAAGCGTTTTCAATGTCGGTTGCTGGCAGCACCGTCTGACGATCCCGAAAAAGGGCAAGACTGGTATTGCGCATCCGCAAAGACTGGTTAGAATTAACTCATGGCCACAAAGCATCAAGACAGTTCCCTGCTCGAAGCGAAACGCACGCAACTTGCGCCTCCGCCCCTGTACAAGGTCCTGTTGCTGAATGACGATTTTACCCCGATGGATTTCGTGATCATCGTTCTGCAAAAATTTTTTGGCCTTGATCGAGAACACGCGACCCGTATCATGCTCAAAGTTCATACCGAGGGCCGTGGAGTCTGTGGAATCTTTCCGCGCGACGTCGCCGCCACGAAGGTTCAACAGGTCACAACCTTCGCACGCAGTAACCAGCATCCCCTGGCGTGCGTAATGGAGGAAAATTAAATGATTGCGCAGGAACTTGAAGTCAGCTTGCACATGGCATTTGTCGAGGCACGGCAGAAACGCCATGAATTCATCACTGTCGAACACCTGCTGCTGGCACTACTCGACAACCCATCGGCTGCCGAAACCCTGCGCGCCTGCGGAACAGGTATTGAGCAACTCCGCCGGGATCTGACCCGCTTCATCAGTGAGCACACGCCAACTGTCGCTGGTGATGACGAGATCGATACGCAACCGACCCTGGGTTTTCAGCGCGTTATTCAGCGCGCCATCCTGCACGTTCAGTCTTCCGGCAGGAAGGAAGTCAACGGCGCCAATGTTCTGGTCGCGATCTTTGGAGAAAAGGATTCGCATGCGGTCTATTACCTGCAGAAACAGGGGGTCAGTCGCCTTGATGTAGTCAACTTCATCTCGCACGGAATCAGCAAGGTGCCGCAGAGCGCGCCGCGCAACGAACCGGAAGTCGAGGCGGAAAGCGAACAGCCAAGCGCTGCTGGCCCACTCGAGAGCTATACCATCAATCTCAACGCCTTGGCTCTCCAGGGCAAGATTGACCCGCTGATTGGCCGTGACCGTGAGCTTGAGCGGGTTATCCAGACGCTCTGCCGCCGCCGCAAGAACAATCCACTGCTGGTCGGCGAGGCGGGTGTCGGAAAAACTGCAATTGCCGAAGGGCTGGCACGCCGGATCGTCGAATGTGAGATTCCCGAGATTCTCGCCAAAGCCAATGTCTACTGTCTTGATATGGGATCTCTTCTGGCCGGCACCAAGTATCGCGGTGATTTCGAACAGAGGCTAAAGGGAGTCTTGAAGCAACTCAGCGACAATCCGCAAGCGATTCTGTTCATTGACGAAATTCACACCCTGATCGGCGCAGGATCGGCTTCAGGCGGCACCCTCGATGCGTCGAACCTGCTCAAGCCCGCGCTGTCCACTGGTCAGTTGAAGTGCATCGGCGCGACGACCTACACCGAATATCGCGGCATTTTTGAAAAGGACCACGCGCTTTCACGGCGCTTTCAGAAAATCGACGTCAACGAGCCGTCAAGCGCCGAAGCGGTCGAGATCCTCAAGGGACTCAAGTCACGCTTCGAATCTCATCATGGCATCAAGTACTCGGCTGCGGCATTGACCTCGGCCGTCGAACTCTCGGTACGTTACATTACCGACCGCCACCTGCCTGACAAGGCAATTGATGTCATTGACGAAGCGGGCGCCGCACAGAGGATCCTTCCCAAATCGAGACAGAAGAAACTGATTGGCAAGATCGACATCGAGGAAATCGTCGCGAAGATTGCACGTATCCCCTCGACCCACGTCTCGTCCGACGACCGCAACAACCTGAGGAATCTTGACCGTGACCTGAAAGCCGTGGTTTTTGGCCAGGATGCAGCCATCGATGCGCTTGCCAGAGCAATCAAAATGGCCCGTTCCGGCCTCGGTAATCCCACCAGGCCGATTGGCAGCTTCCTTTTTTCGGGACCAACCGGAGTCGGCAAGACGGAGGTCGCCAAGCAACTGGCTTATTGTCTTGGTAATGAACTGGTGCGATTCGACATGTCGGAGTACATGGAACGGCACGCTGTCTCGCGCCTGATCGGTGCGCCACCGGGCTACGTCGGCTTCGACCAGGGCGGATTGCTGACCGAGGCGATCACCAAGAAACCGTACAGTGTCTTATTGCTCGACGAGATTGAGAAAGCGCATCCTGACATCTACAATATCCTCCTGCAGGTCATGGACCACGGTACACTGACCGATAACAACGGACGTAAGGCAGACTTCCGCAATGTGGTAATCATCATGACCACCAATGCTGGCCAGGAAGCCATCCAGAAAGCAACGATGGGTTTCAACCCATCCCCGAAGGCTGGCGACGAGATGGCCGAGATCAAGCGGATTTTTACCCCAGAATTCCGCAACCGAATCGACGCCACCATCTCGTTCGGAGCGCTTGACCACGCCGTCATCCTGCGGGTTGTAGACAAGTTCCTGATGCAGCTCGAGGCACAACTGCATGAAAAAAAGGTGGAGGCGGTGTTCACCACGGCACTGAAAGAGGATCTCGCCGCAAAAGGATTCGATCCGCTGATGGGTGCCCGCCCGATGGCTCGCCTCATTCAGGATACCATCCGCGCTTCGCTGGCCGATGAGTTGCTGTTCGGGCGACTGGCCTCCGGCGGCCACGTGACCGTCGACATCGACGAAAACAAGAAAGTGAAGCTGACTTTCGAAGAAGAGCACGCGGTACTGGCCTGAACAGCCATGACCATGCCACGAGCAATGCGCATTTCTTGAACCACAATCACCAAGGCCAGCCGCATGCGTTTCAAGACCCCCGACTTACTGGACAACAACGAGGCCGGAATTCAGGCTGGCAGCGTCCGTATCGTCGCACCCATGTTTCGCCATTATGGGGGCCGCTCCGCTTTCTCTGGCAAGGTCGTCACGCTAAAGCTGTTCGAGGACAACTCGCTGGTACGTGAAGTTCTTGCTGAAGATGGCAGGGACAAGGTTCTGGTGATTGACGGAGGTGGCTCGATGCGTTGCGCGCTGGTCGGTGACCAGTTGGCAATTCTGGCTCACAGAAATGCCTGGGAAGGAATTGTGGTGTACGGCTGCATCCGCGATTCCGAAGACATCAGTCGTATCGACCTCGGCCTGCGCGCGCTTGATACGCACCCCCTGAAGAGCATCAAGAAAGGCGTCGGCGACCGCGATCTGGCTGTCAGTTTCGGTGGCGTCACTTTCAGGCCGGGTGAGTGGATTTATGTTGACGGCGATGGAATAGTCGTCAGTGAGCAGCCATTAGGCTGAAACCAGGCCACAGGATCGGAGATCAAGCGTGAACGTTGGCATAGACTTGCTTAAGGCCATTCGCTCAGGGCGTCTTCACGATGTCAGGGCGGTACTTGACGCTGGCGCATCAGCTGAGTTACTTGACGGTCGGGGCGACCCCGGCTTGCCGCTCGGTGTCGCGTGTTTCATGGGATACGCCGACATCGTCCGCGAGCTGGTCAGCCGTGGCGCGAAAGTCAACACCCCGGATAATTCCCAACCCACCTCGCCTTTGTCGATGGCCGTTCGCGGCAACCGCAAAGAGGTCGTCAAGGCATTGATCGAGCTGGGGGCGAAGGTTCCGCCGGGTATGCAGACTGGGCTGTCCGAACAGGAGATGATGATCGCACGCTTGAGAGGTCAGCAATACAGCGCGAAGACTGCCGGAGCCGGCGAATACCACCCTGAGCCGCCGGTCGTCGTCGAGGAAATCGAAATGTTCAGCTGCTATGGAACCAATACGGCCGTGCTTGATGCTGACATGATCAGGGCGGCACGAGAAATGGAAAAGAAGAAGTAGTCGTCATTGTGCCCATCGTGCCTGCGTGGCCTCAAGGCAGCGAGACCGCTCAGTTGCGATCGGCTTCGTCGAGCGTGATATCGACCATCAGGTCGTTCGACAGGCTCTCCAGCTCACGGGTCAGTTCACTCGCGTCGAGTTTTGATGCTGCAGTCAACTCGATGCTGGCGTGGAAGAGCATTCCTGCCGACATTGGCGCACTTGCTGTGTAGGTGCTGAGATCCTCGACATTGAGCGCATGCCGGGCAAGCACCTGCGAGACTTCGCGAACGATGCCGATACGGTCATGACCCACCAGCGAAAGCTTCAACCGTCGCTGGCCGGCCTCACCGGTGGGCAAGCGGGAAACCTCGGAAATGATACGCAGGCCGGGTAAAGCGGCAAGCGCTTTCGAAAGAGCAGCAAGTTGTGCCTCTGCGACGCTAACGCAGACAATCCCGGCAAACTTGCCGGATAAATTGGACATTGACGACTCCAGCCAGTTTCCCTGGTGCTGACTGATGGTGGTGGCAAGCTGTTCGACAAGACCTGGATGGTCATCGCCGATCACGGTCAGAACAAGTGAAACGTTCATGGAAGACTCCTGGCAAGGTAAACCGCCATTTTACCCTCTGCCGTCAGACTGCTTGATACCGGTTCCTCGTTGCAACCGGGTAGAGCACAAAGTCGAAGGATGTGCAAGAGGGGTTTACCCAGGCTTGCCGTCAATCCGCTCCCGCGACAACACTGGCCAATACCGAATTGCATACAAGGCAAACGCCAGAGACCAGCAAATCCCTGACCCTATGACCGTGCCCAGGTAGGCATAGGGAACGATCATGCCCCCGAAGACCCGGATCACCGCTGCAGCTTGGACGAGGACGAAACAGGCAAGCTCGAAGCCATCGGCAAGGAGCGGACGGCCGGTATGGCCGCGCGCGGTGCGTGTCATCATACCGATCGTCATGCCGCCAATGGCCCCGATCGTCAGGGCGTGTATCGCGAGTGGCTCGGCAACTAGGCCGAGCACCGCCAGTGCTCGCAGCACGAGAGAGATGATAACCCAGCCGTAGGCCACATGCAGCACCCATACCAGCGGCGTAGCAAAGGTTCGCCAAGGCTGCCAGAGGTAGAGCCGGGCCGCGTGCACCACGGCGGCAGCCAGCGCAATGGTTGCGATCATAGTTGCTGTCGCCGACAGAATATCGGCACCCAGCAAAACCAGGACACATCCGAGTGCGATCTTTTCAATGAGTGGATGGCGTATGGCTTGTGTACCCGGGATACCGTTGTTGGTAAACATGGGAATCACCCGTCCACCCATCACCGCGATAATGAACAGGACGACATCGAGCCCAACCTGCAAACTCACCCGTTCAGGCCAGGCCAGCATTCCGAGCCAGGAAAGATGCATGGCCAGAACGACTGCACCAAGAAGTATCAGCAGCGCGACGAAGAAGTAGTTGCGTCGATTATGGCTCTTCACCAAAGGGATTGCCAGTCCAATCCCGACCACTATCGGAAATGCGACGTTCACCAGGGCTGCAGCGGTTGCGTAAGGCGTCAGCACCAGGACCCGTCCGGCGATCCAGAGCAAGGCAAAGACAAATAGCACGCCACCAGTCGGCGTCGGCTGTCCGGTCCAGTTACGGCCAGCCGTGAAGAGGAACCCGGCGACTACCGCCAGCGTATACCCGAACAGCATCTCATGACCGTGCCAAGTCGAGCCGTGCATCAAACTGACCGGCAAGTATCCCGTGTATTGGGCAACCCAAAGCGGGATCGACAAGGCTGCGAAAATACTGGCAAGTAAGTAGAACGGTCGAAAACCCAGAGCCCAGAGCGCAAATTTTGCATTCGATGCGTCTTGTTGCAGGCCAGGTTCCGTGATTGACAGCAGTTTTGACATGGTGATGTCCATCTACAATGAGTTTATGCTCGATAACGGAGGTGTTCGCCACTTCAATTGATTTTCTGACCAGGATCCGTAGACATTCAAACCGGGGCGCTGAGCGGCCGACTCATTAAGGAAGCGCTGATTTAATCGGTAAACGAGATTTTTTCATCAATAAAATCAATTTGTTGCATGATTACTTGCCGTGAAATAACGATTAAATTGGTGTTTCCTTAAAACATATTGATAGTGAGCAAGCGCTTCAGTTCGCCAAAATCACTTTGTCAAGGCTTTGATCGACCAAAGGAGAGAAGCGATGACTGGACATGATGTTACCGTAGGGAACGATTTGTTGCCAGGTTTGCTATGGAGGCGCTGATTTAATCACCAGATACTGATCTGGTATAGTTGGCTATCCCCCCTTGGTGAGCACCCCGGTGAAGCCGATGACTTCTTCCCCGGTGGAAAGTGAAAGCAGGAAGCGGATCACGCGACGAGAGCACTTCCTGATAGAGATGGACTAACTGATGCCCTGGTCCGATCGTATGCGTTTAGCCCCCACC
>NZ_JDST02000132.1:0-4306 GCF_000584975.1 Candidatus Accumulibacter cognatus
GTTTTTCCAGGCAATCAGACAACCGAGCAGGATGAAGGCACCCGGCAGCAGCAATGCCAGCAGGAAACCGGGATAGTTGTGGCCTCTCGACTGCCCGACCCGTCTCCCCATGTCTGCCGCCTGTGCGTCGGTTCGCACGGCCGTCTATCGCCGTCGCCGGCCCGAACGCACCGTGCTCTATCGCACCGTGCAGATGCACCTCGCCACCTGGCTCGAACTCTCCTGCGATAGCCGGGCGTACCCGGCCCAGCCCATGTCGAACGCGAGTTCCGGAGGTATCTCGAATGCGGGATTCTCGCGCATGGTTTTGCCCGCGCTCGATGCAGCGAAAGTGCAGACCAGGATCCGCCGGCGTCTGCTGCGCGCGCTGACCCGCCGTGGGGTGCTTGAGTCGGAGGACTCCGAGACGATGGCAAACCGGGAACACGGGGGCGGCTTCTCGCTCGACGCCAGCGTGCGCGTCGAAGGCGCCGACCGCGCGGGGTTGGAACGGCTGCGGCGCAACTCGCGCTCGACCGGCCTTTGCACTGGAGCGTCTGCGGGAGATCGACGCCGAACACCGGATCCATGAGAGCGTTAAGCCGGGTCCCGGCGGCAGCATCAGCGTCATGCTGACGCCGCTCGAACTCATCGAGCGTCTGGCCGCGCGGATTCCGCCGCCGCCGCGCCGGCATCGGCACCGGCATCGCTACGTCGGGGTGCTGGCGCCCAACGCGCCGCTGCGGGCGGCGGTGACGGCACTCGCGGGGGTGACCGCCGAGGTGGCACCGCCGACCGCGATGGCAGAAACCGCCTCGGCAACGGTCGCGTGCGCGACCGTGCAGAACACGCCCGAGGAACGACCACCGAACCCGCCCACCGCAAGGCCGCGCGTTGCGTCTGGGCACTCCTGCTGGCGCGCATCCATGAAGTGTTGCCGCTCGTCTCCCCCAAGTGCGGCGGCGACGTGCGGATCATCGCCTGCCTCAACGATGGCCCGCTGATTCGCGAGATTCTCGGCCACCTTGGCGATCCGACTTCGGCGCCGACCCTGCTTGGGTGCGTTGAATTTCGTATCCTTTGCCAACTGCCAACCCGCTCAGTTGAAAGGGTTCCGGATGATCAGGCCGGCGATTGACTGGCCATCCTGCATGTCTTCGCTGTAAAGGGTTGCGGCGCCGGCGGCTTCGGCGCTGGCGATGATCTGGCTGTCCCAGAAGCTGTAGCCGGCCAGCTCCATCAGTTCCAGACCGCGCAGGATGTGGGCGACGCTGGCGTCGTGGGTGACCCACAGGCCGTAGCTGCGAACGATGTCGCGAGCCTGGGCAAGGTTCAGGGGAGTCTTGAGTTTGCGCAGGGCATTCACCAGAAATTCCTGCAAGACCTGGGGACTTACGATTCCCCGGCGCTCTTCCCAAAGCGTGGCGAGCAGTTGGGCTGCGACGACTCGCTTGGGGCCTGCATCGCGGTCATGGGCGTAGAGCAGGATATTGGTATCGACAAAGGCGAGTGACTGATGCTTAACGCGCATGGGCATCGTCCCGGCTCAGGTACCGGCCGCCGAGTTCGAGGGCGCTGTCTTGCAGCCAGCCGATGGCCTGACGTTTGGCTTGCTGGTAGCGCAGATCGCTATCTACCTGTTCGGCAAGGTCCGCCGCGAGAAACCGACTGACGCTGACGTTCTGCCGGGCAGCAAGTTCACGGGCGCGTTGCAGCGTCCCGGCATCGAGCGAAAGAGTGATGTTTTGTTTCATGCTCGGCTCCAGCAAAATTGATCTACAAATATCGCACGTATTTTACGTGTAAATCCATGTGGGAAGGAGAGGAGATCCAATGGCAGATCGGCAAGTGCTCCAGAAGCCTGAAGCGCGATCAGCCGTGCGCGCACCGGCTCGTCGGGGCGCATCAACCGATTCAGGCGACGGCTGGAAGTGCAGCGGCAAACGCCCCACCTCAGCTTGTGCAAGCAACGGTATGACGTCACAGCTCCCTATCCCGACCCCCCCAATCAGGATGCCCATGCCCGCCGCAGCCGTTGCGTGCGCCACCTCGCGCACCGCCACCCATCGCCGCCGCCAGCCCGAACGCAGCGTGCGCTATCGCACCGTGCAGACGCATCTGGCCACCTGGCTCGAACTCTCCTGAGATGGCCGCCAGGGCGTACCCGGCCCAGCCCATGTCGAACGCGAGTTCCGGAGGTATCTCGAATGCGGGATTCTCGCGCATGGTTTTGCCCGCGCTCGATGCAGCGGCCGACCACGTTTTTCCGCGACTGCCGGTCCGCCAGTGGGTACTGTCGGTTCCCAATCGGCTGCGCTATACCCTGCAACACGATCCCGCCATCGAGACCCTGGCGTTGCGCATTTTCGTGTCTGTCGTGGAACAGGCCTTACGCCGCTCCTGCCCCGCTGCGGGTGCCGATTCCCGGATCGGCGCGGTCGCCTTCATCCACCGCTTTGGCGCGCTGCTCCATCCGCATGTCCATTTCCACGGCATCGTCATCGAGGGGGTCTTCGAGGCAGACGCCTCGGGAGCGGCGAGCTTCCACGAAAGCCGCGCCCCCGAGCAGACGTTGCTCGACGAAGTGCAGACCCGGATCCGCCGGCGTCTGCTGCGCGCGCTGACCCGCCGCGGGGTGCTTGAGTCGGAGGACACCGAGACGATGGCAAACTGGGGCGGCTTCTCGCTCGACGCCAGCGTGCGCGTCGAAGGCGCCGGCCGCGCGGGGTTGGAAGGGCTGCGGCGCACAAGGCATCCACCGTCGCGCCGCCCGCTACGCCTGGGCACTGCTCCTCGCGCGCATCGATGAGGTCTTTCCACTCCTCTGCCCACGCCGTGGTGGCGAGATGCGAATCATCGCCTTCCTCACGGATGGAGACGCCATCCGCGACATCCTGACCCATCTCGGCGAGCCGACCTCGCCGCCGCGCAGGATGCCCGCGCGCGGACCACCGCTCTGGGACAGGGTCGAGGCGCCGGTTGGTGAGAAGGATCCGCCGGGTGAACCGGTCCCCGAAGTCGAATTCGATCCACGCATCTCCTGGTAGCCGCTCGTCCCGCCGACCCCGGTGGGCGTGAAACTCCGCCGCCGCCCGAACCCATGGACAGCGGAGACGGGCTTCGACTGCCAACCCCGGTCGCGGGACGATTTGAGCCAAGCTTGTGCCGGTCCTCGGCCGCTCTTGCTCGTGTTCTCGCAAGCAGATCCACCCTTGCCGGCCATGCATCGGCCGCCATACGCTTCCCGGCGTCCGTTGAATTTCCTATCCTTCAAGGTCGCCATTTATGTGCGCTTTGGGTCGGGCTCTGCTACCACAATCGGCTATTGTGAACAGGCCCTAGCCACTCGCCGCAGGGATTCGAGGTAAGCCGCCGCATCGATCGCCCCGCCCTGCCGCTGGGCACGCCAGAGCGCTTCGCCCAGGCATTCCAGGATCGCATGTTCGGCGGCATGCACGTCGAGACGGGTGCGCAGGGCCTGATAGGCGGCACGAATTCCCGGCGGCTGGTCGATGCTGATCTGCTCGGCAACGGCGAGGTGCAGCGAAAGATGGAGAAAGGGATTCATCTGCCCGCTCTCGGGCGTGAACTCCTGCTCCAGCGCCAGCGCCGGGTTTTCGAGCAGGGCGTGGTATTCGGGGTGATGCCGGATCAGGTCGGCCGCCGTGACCTCGGCGCCTTCGAGAATCGCGCGTTCGCGATATTTACGCCAGGCTTCGCAGAAAAACTGGCGGACCTGTTCACGGCTGGGATTGAACATGGCTTCTCCAGGCTGCGCGGGGGATCGGAGCCGTGATGGCGTTCATCGGGGTGGCGAAGCGGGCGGAGCACCGGTTTTCTCCGGGTAGGCACAGAGATCGGCAATGCTGCAGCGCCTGCAATCGGGCTTGCGCGCCTTGCAGACGTAGCGCCCGTGCAGGATCAGCCAGTGATGGGCGGCATGCAGGAATTCCTCTGGTACCGCCTGCAGCAGCTCGCGTTCGACGGCCAGGGGGGTCTTGCCGGGGGCCAGCCCGGTGCGATTGGCAACCCGAAAGATGTGTGTATCGACAGCGATCGTGGCCTCGCCGAAAGCGGTGTTGAGAACCACGTTGGCGGTCTTGCGACCGACCCCCGGCAGGGCTTCGAGGGCGGTGCGCGAGTGCGGGACTTCGCCGCCATGTTGTTCGAGCAACTGCCGGCAGGTGGCGAGAATGTTCCTGGTCTTGCCCTGGTAAAGACCGATGCGGTTGAGGTAAGGAATCAGACCGCTTTCACCGAGCGCCAGGATCGCCTGTGGCGTCGGCGCATCGGCAAAGAGCTGCCGGGTGGCGAGATTGACGCTCTT
>NZ_JDST02000133.1:0-2807 GCF_000584975.1 Candidatus Accumulibacter cognatus
TCAAGTCCGACAAGCTGCTAGTATCGCGATCAGCGCGAGCAGTCGGGTCTTGAGGGACAGGAAGATGTCGGAAGTTCTGTTCATTCGCTTCCCCCAACGATTAGTATGGAACTCGTTTTGATCGATCTCAGCGCCGGTCATCCCACGCAGTTTTCGGTCAGCGGAAGAAGGATAGGAGATCCAACTCCACTTCCGCAAGTGCGTATTTCGCGGAACGTGACCATTGGAGAGATGCTGCATGGATAGGGTTGAATGTTACTTCAATCGGTCACGCTTTTGATGAAATGGCGGTCATGGTTTCGTGAAATAGCGGTCACGGGAGTGAGAAATGGATGAGGGCCTAGCCCCGTTACAGGGTAACGAAGGGTGCGTTGAGGGGGCGGTCAAGGGCGGGCGTAGCCCGGCGAAGCGAACCCTTGAGGGCCCCCTCAACGCGGATACGTTCCAGGGCTTGGGGCTGGTTGCGGATTTTCGCAGCCGGCCCCCGAGCCCGTCCGGCGGCGAGGACTTCCCCGCCCTTGGGGGCGGGGTCAGGGGTGAGGGAAGCGCTGGGGTTTGGCAAGGGCGCCCGCTCTTGCGAAGGTCCGCTTGGAGTCGCAGACTCCATCGTGCAGAGAGGGATGGAGACTCCAGGCTGAGCCGATAAGGCCAAGGACCGTTAGTCCATCGTTGGGGAGTATCTGGCGCATGGCGACTCATTGTTACACGGTAACGCGAAGTAGTGATCAAACTCGTCATCGCTCATTGCCTGCGTGACGACCCGATCGGCGTCCTGGATGAGCTGTTCGAGGACCGCGCGTTGCGCGGTACCGGCGCGACGAGCCAGTCGGCCCAAGGCCAGAGCGGTCGAGGTGGTGACCCAGGATTGCAGGCGTCGTTCGCCATTGTCGCCAGCGAAGGGGCGTTTGGCGCGATAGGCTTGTTGTCTTTCTGCGGAAGTTGTCGTCATGATTTTGGCGTGGTTACAGTGTAACGGAGGACAGAAGTGGGGTTTCGCCATCGAGCTTGCGCTGCGACTCACCAGCGAGCGCGAGCCGGTGGGCGGCATGCAGGACGCGGTCGAGAATCGCGTCAGCGAGGGTGGGATCATTGAGAAAGGCATGCCAATGCAGGGGGGCTAATTGGCTGCTCATCACGGTCGAACGGGTGCCTACCGGGTCATCAAGAATCTCCAGCAAATCATTGCGCTTGGCCTGGCACAGCGGGGCGACGGCCCAATCGTCGAGGATCAGTAGATCGATCTTTGCCAGAGTCGCGAGACTTCTGCTGAAGTTTCCGTCGCCACGAGCGATACGCAACTCCTCGAGAAGGCGGGGCAGACGCCAGTAGAGAACGGACAGTCCCTACCGGCAGGCGGCATTCCCCAGCGCACAGGCGAGCCAGGTTTTCCTGCAACCCGTGGCGCCGGTCAGGATCAGATTCTGGTGTGCCCGGATCCACTGGCAGCCGGCCAATTGCGCCATCAGCACATGATCGAGGTTGCGGCCAGTGCCGTTGCGGATATCCTCCATGCACGCCTGCGAGGACTTGAGCTGAGCCTCGCGCAACAGGCGGGCGATGCGGCGATTTTCGCGATACGCATGCTCGCGATCGACGAGTATCGCAAAGCGCTCGTCGATCGCCAAGGCCGCGACCTGGGCGTGCCTCTGCTGTTCCTCGAAGGCGGCGGCCATGCCGGGCAGGCGTAAGGATTTCAGGGTCAGGAGGGTTTGTTGCATCAGCATGGGGGTTCCTTTCGGGTGCAGTGGTAATAGTTCGGTCCACGCACGTTGGCGTGCTCCGGCAAGGCCTGTTCGCCCTGTGCGGGCGACGTGAGCGGCTGTTGATCGTGCCCCTTCGCCAGAATCGAAGCGACCGAGCGATAGCGATGGGCGCCGACGGCGAGCGCCCGGGTGCAGGCGGCCTCCAGGCGCTCATGCGAATAGGTTCGAGCCAGACGAATCAAGCTCAGACAGGCGCGGTACCCTTGCTCGGGATGCGGCTTCTCGAGCAGCAGTCGCTTGACGAGTTCCGCCGTAGCCGGACCGATGGTGGCGGCCCAGTTCAGCAGGCGACCGGGAGACCATTCGGCATGCGCACGGTGAGCTGCCGGCATGTGTTCAGGCGTGGTCGCGAAATGCCCGCGGCGAGGGCTGCGCGGATGACTGGCCACCCGGCGCGTGCCGGCCAGCACTTCGACCGTGTTCTGCGTGAGGCGCAATTCGACTTCGCGGGGGATGAAGGCATGCGGCACGCTGTAATAGCTGCCGTCGAATTCGACGAGATAGTCGATATTGACCCGCGCGCGCTTCCATTCGGCGAGCGTGAAGGGGGTCGTCGGAAAGGGCCGCAGGTAGGGCGCATCGAGCAGGGCGAAGGCAGAGGCCCGGCAGCCGGGCAGTTTCTTGAAGGGGCGCGAATTCAGTTCCGGCAGCTACGCCGCAATCGCCGCATCGGCCTCGGCCACCGAGAAGAACTGCCGGTGGCGCAGTCGCTCCAGAATCCAGCGCTCGACGACCTGCACGCCGTTTTCGACCTGGGCCTTGTCCTGCGGGCGCCGTCGGCGTGCCGGCAGAATGACGGGGCCGTAGTGGACGGCAAACTCCTCGGTGAGGCGGTTCAACACCGGTTCATAGGGGTCGGCATCGCGAACCAGGGAGCGCGGATTGTCCGGAACAATGAGCGCGGTGACACCCCCGATATAGGTCAGCACCCGCGCCAGTCCGCCGAGCCCGTCGGCCTGCGTCTGCTGCGGCGTGGCACAGGCAAACGTATAGTTGGGCGCCCCGAGTACGGCGACGAAGACGCTAGCAGCTTGTCGGACTTGA
>NZ_JDST02000134.1:0-2480 GCF_000584975.1 Candidatus Accumulibacter cognatus
AGCGCGCGCAGCGAATCGAAGAACAACTCGCCGCCTGGGGATGGTCACTCTACGGCGCCGCCCTGCCAATGTTGCCGACCGCCGAAGTGCTCAAGTCCTGGGCCGCGCTCGGTGGCTCGTGCGGCACGGGCGGCTTGGGCAGTGCCGGCAAGAGGCGCCTCGCGCGCCGTTTCTCGGTCGAAGTCGACAGCGCCAGCGACGCCGGCACACCCGAAGAGCAAGTGCTGTTGGCCCGCGAAGCCGCAACGCTCCTGCTCGGCCTGCCGTGGGAACTCCTGCACGACGGCCGCGGCTACCTCTTCCAGGGTGGAGAGCCGGTGCGCGTGCGCCGCCGGCTGCCGAGCGAACAGCCGGTGCCGGTCGCCGTCCTCGCCACCCCGATTCGCGTTCTGCTCGCCAGCCCGCGGCCGGAAGACGACGCGTGTTCCTACATCGACCTCCGCGCCAGCGCCGGGCCGCTGGTCGACGCGATGGAAGCGCTCGCCGGCCAGGTCGAAGTGCATCTCTTGACCCCGCCGACGCTGCCCGCCTTGCGCGACGAACTCGATCGCGCCAAGCGCGCCGGCCAGCCGTACCACGTCCTGCACTTCGACGGCCACGGCGTCTACGACCGGCACGCCGGCCTCGGCGCGCTCTGCTTCGAAGACCCGGAAGACGTACGCCCGCGCGGCCGGCGCCGGCACACCAACGTCCCCTCGCCCGAACTCGGCGCGCTCCTGCGCGAATACGGCATTGCGCTCGTCTTCCTCGAAGCGTGCCAGAGCGCGCAGGCCGAAAGCGCCAACGAATCGGTCGCCAGCGCCCTGCTCAAGACCGGCGTCGGCTGGGTGGTCGCCATGAGCCACAGCGTCCTCGTCGAAACGTCGCGGCGCTTCGTCGAATCCTTCTACCGCGCCTTGAGCCAGGGCCAACGCGTCGGTTCCGCGATGCTCGCCGGCCAGCGCGAACTGCAGGACAACCCGGTGCGCGGCCGCGTCTTCGGCGTCGGCGAATTCCGCCTGCAGGACTGGTTCGTCCCCGTCCTCTACCAGGACCGCGACGACCCGCCGCTCTTCCGGGAAATGCCCAGCCCGCAGACGAGCGAAGACTGGCGTGCGCGCCTCAGGAAGCGCCTCGGCAAGCTGCCGGAGCCGCCGGCGCACGGCTTCGTCGGTCGCAGCCGCGAACTCCTCGCGTTCGAACGCCTGCTCGCCGGCGAACGCTACGCCGTCGTTCGCGGCCAGGGTGGCGAAGGCAAGACCGCGCTGGCCAGCGAGTTCGCGCGCTGGCGCGTGCGCGCGCGGCAAGTCGCGTGCGCCACCTTCGTTTCGCTCGAAACGCACGGACACGCGCCCGCCGTGCTCGACGCCCTGGGTCGCCAACTGCTCGGCCAAGGCTACAGCGTCGCCGCGCATGCGTCGTTCGACGCGGCGCTGGCCGAGGTCGAGCGTCCACTGCGCGAGCAGCCGACGCTGCTCGTACTCGACAACCTCGAGAGCGTGCTGGCGCCGCCGTTCGCGCTCGACCGAGGAAACGGGTCACACGGCGCCACCGCCGAAGATGGCGCCAGCACGCCCAGCGACGCCGGCGAGGACAGCGCGCTCGCCTCCGACGAACGCGAGCGCGCCGACGAGATCCTGCGTCTCGCTGCGCGGCTGCTCGCCTGCGGCGAGACGCGCGTCGTCTTCACCAGCCGCGAAGCGCTGCCGGTGCCGTTCGCCGGCGCAACGCAGCGCCTCGAGCTCGAACGGCTCAGCCGCGCCGACGCCGTGCAGCTCGTCGAACGCGCGCTCGGCCTCGACGTCGCCGGCATGGGCCACGCCGCCGAGGCGCAGCGCGCCGAGATCGAGTCGCTGGTCGACGCCGTGCATGGGCACGCGCGCACGCTCGCGCTGCTCGCGCCGGCGCTGCGCGAACGCGGGCCGGCGGCGACGCAAGCCGCGCTGGTCGAATTGATCGAAGCGATGGAGCGGCGCTTCCCAGGGCAGCGCGAGCATTCGCTGCTGGCCAGCGCCGAGCTGTCGCTGCGCCGGCTGCCGCCGGGGTTGCGCGAACGCGCGCCGGTGCTCGGCGTTTTCCACGGCGCCGTCGATCTCGATATGCTGCGGCACATGACCGGCTGGGAGGCGGCCGAGGTGCAGGCGCTCGGCCAGGCGCTGGTCGCCACCGGGCTGGCGAGAGGCGAAGCCTACAACCATCTGAGCCTCAACCCGGCGCTGTGCCCGTATCTCGCAGCGCAACTGGTGCCGGCGGCGCGCGCGGCGCTGGCCGAGCAGTGGACCGAGGCGATGCGGCAGTATGCCGAGTTCCTGCGCCGCGAGCAGTCGAAGAACAGCGAAATGGCCGCCGCGCTGACGCTAATGGAACTGCCGAACCTGATGGCGCTGCTCGAGCGCGTCGAGCACGCCGGCGATCCCGAAGCGACGATCGACCTGACGACGACGCTGCACACGCTGCTGCAATACCTGAACCGGCCGCGGCTGCTGGCGCGCGTCGCGCAG
>NZ_JDST02000135.1:0-3113 GCF_000584975.1 Candidatus Accumulibacter cognatus
CAAGGCGCTACAGTCCCTATTGACCCTGAACTTCCAAACCTTCCAGAAGAGTCAATCGTGACCGCGCACGGTATACATGAACGCGCGACCGAAATGGTTCCAGCTCTATGGCGAGTGCAAGCTCGAGAAGGCGGCCGACTGGCGGGGCAAGACCACCACGCCGTTCAGCGCCAGGACGGTCGCGGGCTTCGGCAAGCTGATCGAGTTACAGCAGAAATAACATCGAAGTGGCCGAAAAGGCCGCCGTGGCGCTCGCCGAGGCGCTGCGCCGCATGATTCTCACCGTCACCATGGCGGTCATACTGACCCGCGCTGATCGCCTGGATGGTCATGCGCAGCGTCGTCGGGCGCATGCGGTGCGCCATCAAGGTGGCTGAGACGGTCGCCCGTGGCGATCTGTCAAGAGCTCCGCACGATGACGACAACGATGAACTCGGCCGCCTGATGGGCGCGCTGGGTAACATGGTCGACAGCCTGAGCAACATGGAGGCCTCGGCGATTTCGAGGCCGCCGCAAATAGTGTAGCCGTTCAGGGCGGCCATCACCACTATGCCCAGAATCTCGATCTGGTTGGTGACCATGACGGCAAACCGGGAATACTCACGCACCTTCATATCAGACCGGGGTCGATTCAAGCTGATTGCAGCCTCGCGCTTCGAGCGCGTCCGACTGATGAGGCATCAACCCGCCCATTACATCAGGCACAGAGGTATGGCCTCACTCGGAATCCCAATGAGTCCATGGCGGCAATCTTTACCCTTCCAACCTTCATCAACTGAATGCTTGGCAAACCCAGGGACGACCATGTAGGCTGTTAGCATGTGCTGTCCAGATTTTCATCATTCCCACCTGCTGCACCACGCCATGGCCATGATCACCTCCGCTTTCCTGCATCGCCTTGCCGCCACGGTTCTCCTGATGTTCGGCCTGCGGATCGTCATCGCGGCACCGTTATTGCCGGGTGCAGGTCCCGAACTGCCGGCACTGGCCGCCGACCTGCACGAGCTGACGGTCTCCGGCGTTTCTTCCGGCGCTTACATGGCAGTACAGTTCCAGGTCGCGCATTCGCAACTGGTGCGTGGCGCCGGCATCATCGCTGGCGGACCGTATGACTGCGCCGCAGGTTCGATCCTGCGCGCGCTCACCCGCTGCATGTCGCCGTCCTCCTGGGCAGAACTGCCATCAGTCGCCGAACTGCGTGCGCATGCCGAGGCATTGGCGCTCGCCGGACGCATCGATTCCCTCGAACATCTGCGCGATGACCGCGTCTGGCTGCTCTCCGGCGGCAAGGATGAGACCGTGCATACCGCAGTCGTCGAGCGGCTAGCGGCCTTCTACGCCGAGTGGCTGCCGCCGGCAGCGATTCGCTTCGTCAAGGTCCCTGAAGCCGCGCACGCGATGATTTCTGTCGCTGATCGCGAGGCCAATCCCTGCAGCAGCATGCAGGCACCGTTCATCAACCGTTGCGGCAATCTCGACGCCGCCGGCGAAATGCTTGCCCAGATGCTCGGCCCACTGCAAGCGGCGGGCGGATCAGCGCGTGGCGAGCTCCTGAGGTTCGACCAACGGCCTTTTGTCGATGGCCAGGCGATCGATGCGGGACTCGCCGACGAGGCGTACGTCTATGTGCCGCAGGACTGCCGCAGCGCGGTCTGCCGGGTGCATGTCGCCTTTCACGGCTGTCGCCAGAACGCCGAGCAGATCGGGCGACGCTTCGTCGAGGGCGCCGGGTACAATGCCTGGGCTGACCACAACCGCATCATCGTACTCTACCCGCAAACCGTACCGCGCCGCGGCCTCGCCCTCGGGTCCTGGAAATGGGTATACAACCCCTCGGGCTGTTGGGATTGGTGGGGCTATTCCGGCAGCGCTTACGCAACCCGTGACGGCCTGCAGATCGCCGCCGTACGCGCCATGCTCAAACGCCTGGCAGCGCCGCGCCAGCGTTGAGGTCGGCTACGCAGCAGAGTCCAGGAGCCCGATCCGTTACTCTCAGGCAAATGGTCAATCCCGAAACGCAGCCCAGTATCCCGGGCGAGGGACACAGATCCTGGCAATGCTGCTCGTATCACGCCGAGAAATCATGACGGCCTACTCGGCCTTCGGCGACGCGCAGTCAGGGTTACTGAGCATTCCTGACAGCGCGCGGGCAACGCTGCTGATTCCGTCGTTAAACAGGTCAGCATCCTTCATCACGGCACAAAGATCGGCTTGTTTGGGGCTGGCATGGACTGCCACGCCGCCCCCCTCCGCTGCCACACCCGCCGGTCCTGCCGCCTCCGGCGATGCCAGGACTACACTCCGGCGAAGTACAGCGCACTCACCAGCAGAGCCAGCGTCATGCCCTGAAAACCGACCCGCATGACCATATAGCGGGTACTATGAACGCGGTCGTATTCTCCGCCGCGCTCCATGGAGTAAAAGCCGAGAGCCAGGGATACCACCGTGGCAGCCATGGCCAGAAAGATCAGGACGGTCAGGATTTTCATGGCATGTCTCCTATTCTGTTGGGCTCATCCGCAACGAGCCATCAATTCAATGGTGCCAGCACAGCCTCCGTCGAGGCTTTGTTTTTAGCATAGGAGATAGGGTGACGAAATTCAACGCGACTTCCGTGAGCATCGAGACAGCGAACGCGGTCGTGTGCGGGAATGCAGACCTGCCGCCCCTTCAGCACGACCCCCTTTTCGTCATCGAGCGAGCGGCCGGACGCCGATCTGCCGGAAATCGCCGACGCGCGCCGTGCCACCGATCTGTCTGGCGATCGTCCGGCAGGTGGCGCCGGTCACGAGCGAAAGAGGCGGGCGAGCGTAGATGTACAGGCATCTGTGCAGTATCGATCGGCAGGGACGCCAACCGGCGACGAAGCACTGGCGCGCTCGATTCCGCATAGCTCGATGCTCTGCATAGGTTCCTGCAGCCACGCGAGATAGGTGTCAACCTGACTGGCGATCTGGAGCTTGCCGGCCGCATCGCTGCCAGCGACGTGGCAGTCGTTGTTGACGGTTTCGGTACGCATGACGATGGCACTGCCGTGGTCGCCTTCGTCGACTAGAACTGCGTGTAGGCGGTCAGTTCGAGACGCTCATTGTTGAGTATACCGTGCGCGGTCA
>NZ_JDST02000136.1:0-6591 GCF_000584975.1 Candidatus Accumulibacter cognatus
CCGGACCCTGCCTCCTGCCTCCATGGAGAACTCCAAAAAGACAGAAAACTACATAAATCAATGGGCTGGGAACAGCCCCTTCGTAACTCCTTGAGCGTAAACCATTATTTCCGAAGGTTCACGACAATGGCATTCATGCGATTGCCCTGGTACAGTCTCAGGGAAACACTGCCAGTTGCCGGAGACCTTCGGTTTCCGGCAGGCCGAACATGATGTTCATGTTTTGCACAGCCTGTCCTGCGGCGCCCTTGACCAAGTTGTCGATGACCGAGAGCACAACCAGAACGTTGCCTTCCTGGGGACGATGCACCGCGATACGGCAGGTGTTGGCGGCTCGTACCGAGCGCGTATCAGGATGTGAACCGGGCGGCAGGACATCGACAAAAGGCTCGTTCTGGTAGCGCTTTTCAAAGATCGCCTGAAAGTCCACTGTACTCTTGGTGTTGATGCGCGCGTAGAGAGTGGCGTGAATGCCTCGGATCAAAGGGGTCAGGTGGGGAACAAAGGTCAGTCCGACCGGGTTGCCAGCCATTCTCGACAGACCCTGCCGAATCTCCGGCAGATGGCGGTGTCCGGGGACGCCATAGGCCTTGAAATTGTCGGCGGCTTCCGAGAACAGGGAGGAGATCTCAGCCTTGCGCCCAGCCCCGGATACGCCCGATTTCGCGTCCGCAACCAGATGATCCAGTTCCACCACACCGGCCTCGAGGAGCGGCATGAAGCCCAGTTGCACTGCCGTCGGGTAACAGCCCGGATTGGCGACCAGGCGAGCGTTGCGGATGTCGGCTCGATGGTATTCCGGCAAACCATAGACTGCCTGGGCGACCCATTCCGGACTGCAGTGCTGCGTCCCGTACCACTGGTTCCACTCGGCCACATTGCTGAGGCGAAAATCAGCGGCGAGGTCGATCACGCGCACGCCGACGTCGAGCAGAGTCGGAGCCTGTTGCATCGCGACACCGTTCGGTGTGGCAAAAAAAACCACATCGCAGGCTTGCAGATTGGCGCTTGCTGGATCCTCGAACTGCAGGTTCAGTCGTCGGCGCAAACTCGGAAACATGCTGGAGACCGCGGTGCCGGCATCTCCTCGGGAGGTGATGGCAACAAGCTGCACTGCTGGATGCTGCGCTAGAAGCCGCAGCAATTCGACGCCGGTGTAGCCGGTGCCTCCGACGATTCCAACCTTGATCATAAACAGTCTCCGCGATAACTGGCAATGAAAGTGCCCGAGCCACGAGAACACAAAAGCCGCCCATAGGCGGCTTCGCGGTACAAGAGGGTGCGGTCAGCGCTTCGAGAACTGCTTGCGCCGACGTGCCTTGTGGAAACCAACTTTCTTGCGTTCAACTTCACGGGCGTCACGAGTGACAAAGCCCGCTTTCGAAAGCGCTGGCTTGAGCGACATGTCGTAGGCAATCAGCGCCCGCGTAATGCCATGCCGAACCGCGCCTGCCTGACCGGACTCGCCGCCGCCAGCAACATTGACGAGAATGTCGAAGCCAGCCGTCTGCTCGACTAGCTGCAGCGGCTGTCGAACAATCATGCGCCCCGTAACTCGCGAGAAGAATTCATCGACCGGTTTGCCATTGACAATAAACTTGCCGCTTCCCGGCTTCATGAAGACGCGCGCGACGGCGCATTTCCGCCGTCCCGTGCCATAGAAGTAATTTTCAGCCATGGTGATCCCTTAGAGTTCCAGAACTTTCGGCTGCTGGGCAGCATGCGGATGAGTGGCGCCGGCGTAGCACTTCATCTTCTTGAGCATTGCGTAACCGAGCGGTCCCTTGGGGAGCATGCCCTTCACGGCCTGTTCAAGGACGCGGCCTGGAAAGCGCTGCTGCATCTTGGTGAAATTCGTTTCGTAGATGCCTCCGGGATAGCCCGAGTGGCGATAGTATTTCTTGTCCTCAGCCTTGTTGCCGGTGACGCGCAACTTTTCGACATTGGTGACGACAATGTAGTCGCCCGTATCCACGTGCGGAGTGAATTCGGGTTTGTGCTTGCCGCGCAGGCGGCGAGCAATTTCTGTGGCAAGGCGACCCAGCACCTTGTCGGTGGCATCAACCAGAAGCCATTCGCGTGACACTTCGTGCGGTTTGGCAGAGAAAGTCTTCATCAAGAACGCCGTCCTTATTTGCCTGATAACGGAAAGCCCAACATGGTATGGTAAGTCGGCGACCGGTGTCAATCGCTGTTTCGCAAGGTTCAGAGCCGGACTGCTCGTCCCCGCTGCGGGCATATGCTTGCCCGATCCCGTCAAGCAATGTTCATGTGGCAAAAAAAAGCGCGGCTCAATGGAGCCGCGCTAAATCCACACCAAAGGAGGAGGGTGGAGGAGACATGGGAAGCAGGTTGGAAGTGCTTGACCAACTTGACTGCAAAGTCATCGCGTTGAAAGAATTATGGATCATCCTAGGCTGGAATTCAAGTATTTTTTGTGCGTTGCGCCATTTTTTTTGCAAGGATAGCCTGGTTCGATTTCCTATAAATAGAAATAATTTATGTTCAATGCGTTAGTGTAAAATTATCACATCCGTTTTATAATACATAATGTTTGAAACCGTCATTTAAGCGCTAAGCGCTGAAGATATGCTGCAATGCAGCATCCTGCTTGGCAGGACCTGGGCAACGCTTCCGGCTACAATCAATGTCCGGGCAAACGTTCGGCGTTCGTTGCAGTGCTGGTTCGGCACACGCTGCGCGAAGTTCGTCAATTCGTTTCCGACGACTAAAGGTCATGTTTATCGAGGCCTGGGTCTCATGACTGTCTGAAAAAGGAGCAGCGCATGGAATGCAAGGTAAAGTGGACTGGCGACGGGATGTCTTTTGTCGCTGAAACGGGGAGCAATCACGCCGTGGTGATGGATGGAGCTCCCGAGGCTGGCGGACGGAATCTGGCGCCGCGGCCGATGGAATTACTGCTTGCCGGAACGGGAGGGTGTACCGCGTTCGACGTTGTTTTGATTCTGAGAAAGGGGCGTCATGCCGTGACCGGATGTGAAGTCAGCCTGCAGGCCGAGCGTGCCGAGGCCGAGCCAAGAGTCTTTACCCACATACATTTTCACTTTCGCGTGAGCGGGAAGCAACTCAAACCGGAAGCGGTTGCGCGTGCCATCGAGTTATCGAAAGACAAGTACTGCTCTGCCTCGATCATGCTCGGCAAAACTGCCGAGATCACGCATGACTTCGAGATCGTTGATGCCTGACGGCCATTATTTTTTCAGGCACCTCCGATCATGGAAGCCATGATCTTTTCTTGCTTCCCCGACCTCTCCTACACGAGTGGGAGAGGAGATCGTAAGCGCTGACGCGAGACTTTCATTAAATGTAGTAAGCAATACGAGTCATCGTTCGCGCCGCAAGTTTCATGAGCATGCTGGCTGGCGACGGCAATTCACGTGCGCCAAGACGCACGGCGGTTTCGGCGTGCGCAATCTCGTCGAGCCGCATCTGCGCCACGATCGCTCGTGATTTGGTATCCTGGTTCGGCAACTCGCTAAGATGATGGTCGAGGTGAGCCTCGACCTGCCTTTCGGTTTCGGCGAGAAATCCCAGGCTCCAGGGGTCGCCCAGCTTTCCCGCGGCAATCCCGATGCTCAGCGCGCCAAGGTACCAGACCGGGTTTAACAGGCTCGGGCGTCCGCCGAGTTCAACAATACGGTATTCGGTCCAGGCCAGATGTTCGGTTTCTTCGTCAGCGGCCTTCACCAGTGCTTGCCGAAGGGCCTGATCACGACAGCTCAGTGCCTGCCCTTGGTAAAGGGCCTGTGCGCAGACCTCACCAACGTGATTAATGCGCATCAGGGAACTGGCATGCGCACGCTCCCGATCAGACAATTCCGTTTCTGGCTCCTTGCTTCCCGGCACTTCACGAATGGTCTGTGCCGGTGCGAAAAGGGTGCGCAGGGCTTTGTCAAATTCGATGACGAATCGGTCTGGAATCATCAGTGGTCTTTGCTGTCGCTGTTCAAGTGCATCGATGATCGATACTAGCGGCGCATCATTGAAGGGTGGCCACCACGCCGTAACGCTTCACGAACTTCGTCGGCGTTGCGTATTGATATGCCGATGGGGCAGAAATAATCGGTATAAAGTTCGGCGTGGTGTCGATTGAGCGAGTTGTCCACAATTTTCATCCACTGATCGCTACGCGCTCTCGACCAGGTCTTATCTGCGCGGCCAAGAGCGTAAATCCGACGTTCGGCGGTCGAACAGTCCATTGCCTCATAACTCACATTCTGTGCGCCAGAAGGGCTGACGATCACCAGGGTGTAGCGGAATATACCGTCACTGCCGATGCTCAGCGATTCGCTGTCAATCATGAATCTGTTATCGGTCATCGCACTGACCACAAAAGGGATCAGCTTGTCGGGTTGTGGAAATGCGGGCAATAGCACCTCGCCCTGCATCTCGCGCTTTTCTTCGACTTCGCGGCTGGCAGTGGCCGACCAGCTTGCCGAAGGAAGTACCGCCATTGTCAACCAAAGCCAGCCGACCAATGTTCCGACCGACAGGTGTTGGCGGGTTCGCTTGTGATGACTCTGGAGCTGCAGGGAGCGATTCATTCCTTGCCTGGAATTTCAGCAGGTGCAGGACTTTGGTCATGCGGGGAAGCAGGGCGTCCACGACGGTGATCCGAATTGAGGAAACGGGCGAGTTCATTCAGGGCCTGCTCATAGACCCGGCGCTTGAACTCGATTACCGCGTCAAGTGAAACCCAGTAGGTGTTCCACCGCCAAGCATCAAATTCGGGATGGTCGCATGAACGCAGGGAGACGTCGCAGTCGCGGCCAATTAGACGCAGCAAAAACCAGATCTGTTTTTGCCCTCGGTAACTGCCACGCCATTCGCGTCTTATCCAGTGCGTCGGCACTTCGTAACGCAACCAGTCTTTGGTCCGACCGAGAATGTACACGTGCTCGGGCAGCAAGCCGATTTCTTCATGCAACTCCCGGTACATCGCCTGCTCGGGCGTTTCGCCACGTTTGATGCCACCCTGCGGAAACTGCCATGAATGCTCTCGGATACGCTTGCCCCAGAAGACCTCATTTCTGGCGTTACAAAGAATGATGCCGACGTTCGGGCGATAGCCTTCACGGTCAAGCATTTCTAGAACCTGCAAATCGATTAGTTACCGCATTCTTCCACATTTTGTTGTCCTTGCAAAGCATTGCGGGGTGTGATGTAGGGAACAAGTAATCGTCCGGGTTTGTAGAAAATGATCTGTCCGTTTGATGTTGCTCCGAAGGAGGAGCGAGAAGAGGCGGACGGAGTTGCTACAGGAGATCAGGAAGATGCGATTTGAAGAAGCTATGGAGGATGGGAAGCGGGTCGGCTGACGCAAGCGGAGGCGGCGAGTCGGCTGGGGGTCTGCGGGCGGACATTCCGACGGTATCTGTCGCGGTATGAGGAAGGCGGGATGGAGGGGTTGATAGATCGGCGACTGATGCATGTTTCGCACAGGAGGGTGCCGGTAGATGATGAAGTGATGCGGCTGACAGAAAAGTACCGAGGGCGGCACGAGGAGTGGAGCGCGAAGCACTTGTGCGCGTGGTATCGAAAAGACGGTGGCGCACGCAGCTACACCTGGGTGAAGAGTCGGCGGCAGGAAGCGGCCCTGGTTCCCCAGGCCAAGGCCCGAGGGGCGCACCGGAAGCGCCGGGAGCGTTCGCCGTGGCCGGGGTTGATGATTCACCAGGATGGCAGCAGGCACGAAGGGGTCGCTGGGCAGAAATGGGATCTGATCGTGACCATGGACGACGCGACCAACGAACCCTATTCGATGTTCTTCGTGGAGGAAGAAGACACGATGAGCAGCCTGCAAGGTATTCGTGAAGTGATTGAATTGCTGGGACTTTTCTCGACCTTCTACTCCGACCGAGGCAGCCACTACTGGCCTACGCCGGAAGCCGGGGGCAAGGTGGACCAGCAAAACCTGACACCATTCGGGCAGGCCATGAAGCACCTCGGAATCGAGATGATCGCCGATTGCTCGCCGGAAGCCCGCGGGCGCTCGGAGCGCATGTTTCGCACCCATCAGGACCGCCTGCCGCGAGAACTGGCGCTGGCCGGGATCACCGACAGGGCGGATGCCAACCGCTACCTGACCGGAATCTATCGGCCGGTGTTCAACGCCGAGTTCATGCAGCCGGCGATGGAAGAAGGCAGCGCCTTCGTCGACTGGATCGGTGGTCCGCTCGGCGACATCCTATGCGAGCGGTTCGAGCGCACCGTCGGCAACGACCACTGCGTCAGCTTCGAGGGGAGGATGAATTTGCAGACTCCCAACGATCGTCATCGCTGCCACCATGTCAAGGCCAAGGTGGCGGTGCTGCGCCGTACTGACCACACACTGGCGATCCTGCATGGCCCGCGCAAATTAGCCGACTATGACGAAGCCGGCAAAGTCATGCCTCCGAATTTGAAGGTGGCTGCGTAGATCCGCCGCGGCCGCTCGGGGCGGGGAAATCGGTTCCGGGCTACGCCCTCCACCGCTTTCCCCGCCCCGGTCAAAGCGAACAATTCATGTGCTATAAAACCGGACAGTTTTATTTGTTGCCAACAGATTGCGGGGTGTGATCGAAAGTGACG
>NZ_JDST02000137.1:0-11936 GCF_000584975.1 Candidatus Accumulibacter cognatus
TGTTACCTATTTCAGTATAACTGCCATCGGCTTCGGTGAGCACCAGATGGCGCACGCCACGACGCACCATGACCACGCTGGCCTGATGTGCCGTACCATCGGCCGGCACGGTAATCAGACCACTGGTCATCACCGTGGCTATCGGCGCTTGCAGGTCGCAATCCTCGATCCCGATCCGGCGAACCACGTCGAGCAGAGTCACGATTCCCAGCGGCACACGACTGTCTGCATCGACCACGACGACCGCATCGACTCGCATTCGGTCGAGCAGCAGCAAGGTCTCACGGATGCTCACCGCTGGCCCGACGGTGAGCTTCTGCGCACGCACCAGATGACGCAGGGCAACGTACGGCGAGAAGGGGGCAACGCGTTTCGTCTGCTCAGTACTTGAGTCGGGCATGGTAAGTCCTCTGACTGGCTTCACGTGCCTGCCGCAAGGTCGTGATCCCCATCTCGGCAAGCAAGGGCAGCATCTTCAGAAAGACTTCGCCGGTCACGATGGCGTCGCCGAGGGCCGTGTGGCGTCCGAATACCGACACCCCCAGGCGCTCGGCGATGGCCTCTAGACGATGAGTCGTCTGATTGGGATACAGTACGGCGGAGAGCAGCAGGGTGTCGAGCACCGGTTGATCGAAACGTACTCCCGTTTGCTTCTCCTTCAATTGCAGGAAACGCATGTCGAAGGCGGCGTTGTGACCGACGAGAACCGTGTCGGCACAAAAGGCGTGAAACTTCGGCAGGACGACTTCGATGAACGGCTGCCCGATGAGTAGTTCCGGGGTGATGCCGTGGACAGCCACAGACTGAGATGACAGCGAATGTCGCGGGTCGACCAACTGGTCGAAACATTCCTGGCGCAACAACCGGCGATTGACGATGCGCGTCGCACCGATCTGGATGATCTCGTCGCCCTGGGAAGGCTGTAGGCCAGTCGTTTCGGTATCGAAAATCGTGTAGGACAGATCCGCGAGCGGCTGATCATCGAGTTCATGGCTGATGGCCGACCAGAGGAAGATATCGAAATCGTAGAATTCCGGGCGCTCGCCTTCCGGCGCCGGGACGATCGCCCGCGGCAAATCCCTTGGCGCTTCGGCAACCGGCAGCATGGTCCGGAAAAAGGCGCGATGCGAAACCCTTTCGCGCTGAAACCAGATGTCGCCGTTGCAGCGTTCGATCACATCGGTGACGCTGAGCGGTGACGATTCACCTGCGACTGCCATCGGATCCTGCAGCCAGCTCATCGCCGTTTCATTGTTCATGAAGGTTCCGAGCCAGGACAGATCGAACTGCGCCAATGATCCGCTGCGGGTCAGCGACAGCCGTACTTCGCGCACATCATACTCGTCCTGGAGGCGCAAGGCCAAGTAGCGAAGGGCTTGCAACAACCCAAAACTATCGACGCGCAGCCACAAATCTTCATCAACGTTTTCGGACTTGACAGCCAGCGCTCGACGCTCATTCGAACGTCGCTCTCCGATGCGGCGCGCAGCCACGGCCAGCAGTTCCGCACCCAGGATTTCCTCGAGCAACCAGCGCTCACGCAAATCGTTCGAGAAGGCGCTCGCCGCTTTCTCGAACTGCACCGTCAGAGCGCCTGCCTCGTCTCGGATGACACGCAGAAAACGATCGCGCTGCTGGCTCGGCATGTCGGGAAAGTCGGAGAGCATTTCGCCGGCAGCACGAATACTGCCCAGCGGTCCACGCCCGCCCTCGACTAGCGACTGGATCAGCACATCGCGCCGCGCATGCCGCTCGTTGGTACTGGTGACGTCCTCCAGGACGAGCACGAAACCGGTAATTGAAAATCCGCCGACGCGCGCGTGGTGCGGGCCATCTTCCCCCAGTACCGGCGACATATGCGCGCGCAGCAGCCGCCCGGCATGGGTCGCGGTGACGAACTGCACCGAACCGACAAGTTTCTTGTCGTCCTTGTTGCTTACTTCCCGACTCGCTTGCTGCAGACGTTCCAATGCATGCCCGATGAGCGCGCGCTCAAAGACCGTATAGATCGAACGTCCGAGGCCCAACAATTCGGCATTACTGCCGTCGGCGGCTGTCGAGAGTTCCTGTTTGGCCCGTTGGTTATAGAGCAATACCCGGCCGTCAAGGTTACAGACCACGACACTCTGACTCAGGTCGGCCATCAGCGCAGCCAGACGGCTGCGTTCCTCTTCGAGCGATGCGCGGGCCTCACGTATGCGTTCGGCGACATCTTGCTCACGAGTTTCGCGCAGCGTAAGCAATTGGTTCACCGCCTTGCCAAGCACCTGCAGTTCGCTCGCCCGGTACTCCCCCAGTCGCAAACCACTGTGCGCCAGCGCCGTAGCCAGCTCTTCGGCCATCCGCAGAGGGGCGTTGACATAGCGTTCGTACCAACGATAAATCACCCCGAAACTGCAGGCACAGGCGGCAAGTAGCAGCACCAACAGGACGACGATCCTTTCCTCGGCCGTCCGTCCACCGCCGCTGGCGCCAGCCTCGCTGGCCAGCATCAGGAGTGCTGTCGCAAGCACCAAGGCCAGCAGAAACAGGCTGACGGCCAGCGCAGCGAGGAGCAGCCTGCGCGTGGGCTTCACCGGCTACATCCCGAGGAGCTTTCGCACCTCGGCGAGCAACTCCTTGGTCGAGAAGGGTTTGGTCATGTAGCCATCGGCACCGAGTCCGAGACCCTTGCTGACTTCGGTGTCACGTCCCTTGGCAGTCAGCATCAGGATGCGCGTCGCGCTCAGGTCCGGGTCGGCGCGCAGGGCCTGGCAAACGTCGAAACCATTCATCCTCGGCATCATCACGTCGAGGAGAACGAGATCCGGTCGCTCGGCACGCACTTTCGCCAAGGCCTCTTCACCATCGCCGGCGACCAGCACCTCGAAACCCTCGCGGCGCAGCAGAAACTCGATCGAGATGACAATATTTTGCTCGTCGTCGGCAATCAGTATTTTTTTGCTCATCTACTCTCCGATCATCAATAGCCACCATCCGCTACGCTGCCGCAACCTGCGCAAGCGCTTGCTCCTGAATGGGTGCAAAAGGCAGGGTAAAGCGGAAGGTCGCCCCCTCCCCCGGTACGCTTTCCACCCACAGCTTCCCCCCGAAGTGCTCGACAATACGCCGGCTGATCGGCAGCCCGAGACCGGTTCCTGACGGCTTGGCGGTCATCGTGTCGCCCACCTGACGGAACTTCTCGAAAATCAACTGCTGATCTTCCGGTCGTATTCCAGGTCCGTTGTCGGCGACACTGACTTCCAGTCCATCTGTCAGCAGGCGCAGCATCACCTTAACCCGACCCCTGCCCTGCGCCAGGAACTTTACCGCATTGGACAGCAGATTCAGCATGACCTGTATCAAACGGTCGCGGTCGGCCAGAATCAAGGGCAGATTATCGGGCAGATCGAGTTCGACATGCGCTTCTTTCTCGCGGAACAATTGACTGGTCGCAGCCACCGACTGCTCGATGACCTCCTTCAGGTTCAGCTCGCAGCCATTCCAGTCAGCCCTTCCTGACTCGATCTTCGCCAGGTCGAGGGTCTGGTTGATCAGCCGCGTCAGACGCTCGGCCTCGCTGACGATCAGACCCAGAAAACGCTCGCGATCGGCCAGGTGCATCCTGGGATCGTCGCGCAGCAACTCCGAGAAGGCGCGGATCGAAGTCAGCGGCGTTCGCAGTTCGTGCGTCACCGACGACATGATGTCGTCCTTGACGCGATCGAGCTCCTGCAGGCGCTCATTGGCTTCCTGCAGATCGAGCGTGGCCGCCGTCAACTCACGCGACTTGCGCTCGAGTTCGCGGCTGTAGGTCCGCAACTGTGAAGCTTCGTCGAGAATGTGCATGACCTCATCGATGCTCAACGGTTCTTCCTTGGCCACCGAGGCAACCATCACACGTGCCGAAGCGCTACCAATCGCTCCGGCAAGGAGCGATTCGGCAAACTGCACGAGTTGCGCATCGGCCTCGGGCATTACCCCCCTGGCTACGCCGCGGCGCCGTGCATAGGCTGTAAATAGTGCTTGCGCCCGCGCCGGACCGAGAAAGCGGGCCACCAGTTCCTGCAAATCACTGACTTGCGCACGCCCTCGCCACAACGCTGGCCCGACCGATCCGGCATCCTTCAGCGCATCGACAAATACCGTCGCCTGTGTTGCTTCGGCCGCTGTTGGGGGGCGCAGCAGCGAGAAACCGACATAAGCGCCGATATTGGCCAGAAAACTCCAGAACAGGCAATGGGCAATCTCGTCGAAACCGGTCAGGCCGAATAACTGCTGCGGACGCAATAACTCGATCCCGAACAGGCCCTGCGTCAGGAAGTCATCCGGCAACCAGCCGGATTTGGCAAACGATGGCAGCAGCAAGGTATAGGCCCAGACCAGAAAGCCCGCCGACAGGCCTGCCAAAGCACCGTCGCGCGTTCCTCCCCGCCAGTACATGCCGCCGATCATCGCCGGTGCAAACTGAGCAACCGCCGAGAAACTGATCAGGCCAATGGCGACCAGTGCGTATGCTTCACCGGCCAGTCGGAAGTAGAGGTAGCCGAGCAGCAGGATGACCACGATGGCGCCACGCCGGATGCCCAGCAACAGTCGCGAGAGGTCCCTGGATTCATCGAGGGCAACGCGCTTGTGGCGTATCAGCAGCGGCATCACCAGGTCGTTGCAGGCCATCGTCGACAAGGCGATGGTTTCGACGATGACCATCCCGGTCGCGGCCGAAAGGCCCCCGATGAAGACCAGCAAGGTCAGGCACTCCTGGCGCTGTGACATTGGCAGCGTCAGCACGAAGGTATCGGCATCGACCCCCTGCCCGGCAAAATGCAGCAGGCCGCCGAGCGCGATCGGCAGCACAAAGACGTTGATCAGCAGCAGATAGAGGGGAAAGAGCCAGGCGGCCCGCTTCAGGTGCGCCTCGTTGACATTCTCGACGACCGCGACCTGGAACTGGCGTGGCAGAAAGAGCAGCGCCATCGCCGACAGTACGATCAGCGAAAACCAGCCCGTGTAGCCTCCGCCCGAGGGAATCGCCGTCGCCAGGCGCTGCAGCTCCGGACTGGCGTTGATGTGTTCGAAGATGTCACCGAAACCATCGTACATGCCATAGGTGACGTACGCCCCGACCGCCAGGAAAGCGACCAGCTTGACGCTGGACTCCAGAGCGATCGCCGCGACCATCCCTTCGTGGCGTTCAGTGGCATCGAGATGGCGGGTCCCGAAGACAATCGTGAACGCCGCCAGGATCAGGGCGATGTAGAAGCTGATATCGGCGGCTACCGACATCGTCGCACTGCGGTTCGGCATGACGATCTCCGGGTAGCTGAGCAAGAGACTGACCGAGCTGGAAACAGCCTTGAGTTGCAAGGCAATGTACGGAATGATGCCGAGCACGGCAATGACCGTCACCAGCCCCCCCAGGACATGGCTCTTTCCGTAGCGCGAGGAAATGAAGTCGGCGATCGAGGTGATACGGTTGGCCTTGACGATGCGAATCATCTTGAGCAGCAGGAACCAGCAGAGCGCCATCACCAGCGTCGGGCCCAGGTAGACCGGCAAGAAACCGATTCCCGACACCGCCGCGCGCCCAACACTGCCGTAGAAGGTCCAGGTCGTACAGTAAACGGCCATCGACAGAGCGTAGATGGTCGGGTTGGCGATCAGCGACCTTTTCTGATCGGCACGCTTGTCCCCCCACCAGGCGACCGCAAACAAAAGCCCGATATAGATCAGCGAGATAGCGATGACGACCGGGGCTTCAAGCATCGTCGCCGCCTATTTGAAGTGCCGTTCGACCGCCCAAGCCATCACGGCGATGACGACGACCCAGGCGAAGAAGATATAGGCATAGACCAGGGGAATCGACAAGAACAGCGTGTGACGATCGAAAAGAGAGAGAACAGGGTAATTGAACAGCACGCAGCCAAACAGAAAGGCGGCTATCAATCGGTCACTTGCCAAGACCCTACGATGCATGTCAACCTCCCACTCCACAAAGTGATCAGCACCCGTCGCCGGCAGACGCCCGGTCACTGCCATGGTTATACGGCTGTCGGCCCCCCTCCCGCTTTGCCGGAAAATCGGGGACGACCTACCCCGAGCATCGCCCGCATTGTCATCAATCGGCACGCATGACGCAATGGCTTTCGCCCGGATTTCTTGTCCCGGATCAGATTTTTGGACCGGCGGCTACACGCCACCCTACACTATTCGCCCAGGTCATCGAGCTTGATCGGCTTGCTGCGCGGACCGATGTGGCGTGGCAGCAGAAGCGACAACAGGCCGGCCACCAGTACGAAAGCAGTCGACGCCCACAGGCAGGCGATCAGGCCATTGCTTGGCCCGCTCTGCAGCCCCCACTGATAGAGCGCGCCTGAAAGAACCGTTCCCGCCAGGCGACCGGATGCGTTGGCCATGTAGTAGAAACCAACGCTCATCGCCACCTTGTCACTGTCGGTGTAAGCCAGGATCAGATAGGAGTGTACCGCCGAGTTCAGTGCAAACACGGCGCCAAAGAGGATCAGGCCGGCAACCACGACAGTGCCCGGTGCCAGCCCGGCGCTCAGTCCCAGGGCGATGCCCGCCGGCAGCGCGGCGAGGACGAAGGCGAGAATGGTGGCCGTCCGTCCGTCAGGCTCGTGCCGTTCCTCGACGCGGCTGCGCAGCAGGCCGGGAGTCGCCGCCTGCACGATGCCGTATCCGATCACCCACACCGCAAGAAAACCCCCGGACTGCCAGAAGGTCCAGCCGAGCACGCTCGACAGAAAGACCGGCAGACCGACGACGAACCAGACGTCGCGCGCACCGAAGAGGAAGATGCGCGCTGCGGCAAGCTTGTTAACCGCGCCGTTGCGCGAGAACATCTGCCCGAACTTTGCTTTCTTGTTGGCCTGACCAAGCCCCCCACTCATCAGTAGCGCGGCCAGGACAAGTGTCCCTCCGACCAGCGCCACGAGCAGCATGAGCGCGGTCTGGAAATCGAGAAGGGTCAGCAACAGACCGCCCAGGAAAAAGCCGACGCCCTTCAATGCGTTCTTCGACCCGGTCAGGATCGAAACCCAGCGATACAGGGTCGCTGAGGCATTTTCGGGAACGATCAGCTTGACCGCGCTCTTCGAACTCATCTTGGTCATGTCCTTGGCAATGCCGCTCAAGGCCTGCGAGACCATGACGTAGGCGACCACCAGCCAGCCCTGTGGCGCGAAGGCGAGCATCGACAGTGCCACGAGCTGCGTTCCCAGCCCGATGAACAATGTCGTCTTGAGGCCGAAGCGGGCGCCGATGTAGCCACCGAAGAGATTGGTCAGAATGCCGAAGACTTCATAGAAGATGAACAGCGAAGCGACGGCAAAAGGCGTGTAGCCCAGGCTGTAGAAATAGAAAAGCACCAGCATGCGAGTGGCGCCGTCGGTCACGGTGTCGGACCAGTAGGCTGCGGTCACCAGGATGTAGTTGCGCAGGCCGGCATGTGCGGCGGTGCTCTTTGCTGAAGATGGATCGCTCATCGTCGTCCTTCAGGGTGGAACCGCTCGCAGCGACCATCGCCTAGCTGGCAGCGACGGCCCCGATCGGCACGGAATCCATGGGCATGTACTTACAGTGACGCGGCCAGCTTGCGCGCCAGTTCGACGTAACGATTGGCGTAACCCCACTCGTTGTCGTACCAGGCGTAGATCTTCACCAGCGTGCCGTTGATCACCAGGGTGTGCGCCGCATCGACGATCGACGAGCGAGGATCCCCGCAATAGTCCATGGAAACCAGTGGCCGTTCCTCGTAGCCGAGAATTCCCTTCAGAGCGCCCTCGGCCGCCGCCTTGAGCAGGCCATTGACCTCCTCGACACTGGTCGGGCGCTGCATCTCGAAAACACAGTCGGTGATCGACGCGTTGAGCAGCGGCACGCGCACCGCGTGTCCGTCGAGCTTGCCTTTCAATTCCGGGAAGATCAGCGCGATCGCAGTCGCCGAGCCGGTCGTCGTAGGCACCAGCGACAGGCTCGAAGCGCGCGCGCGGCGGAGATCCTTGTGCATCTGGTCATGCACGCTCTGGGTGTTGGTCGAGCTGTGGATGGTCGTGATCATGCCGTGCGAAATGCCGATCGCCTCATGTACGACCTTGACCACCGGCGCCAGACAGTTGGTGGTGCACGAGGCCGCGGTGACGATATGGTCGCGGGCCGGATCGTAGCACTGGTCATTGACGCCCATGACGATGTTCAGCGTATCGCCACCCTTGACCGGTGCGGCGACGATCACTTTTTGCACGCCGGCCGCCAGGTAGGGCGACAGTTCTTCGACCGTGCGCCACTTGCCGCTGGCTTCAAGAACGATGTCCACTCCGGCGTCGCGCCAAGGGCCGCCAGCAACATCCCTGGCGGTGCTGTAGCTGATCGATTTTCCATCGATCAGCATCCGTCCGTTGCTGCTCCCGACATCGTGCCGCCAGCGGCCATGGACCGAATCGAATTCAAGAAGGTGTGCTGCCGACTCCACCGGTCCGTTCGCTTCGTTGATATGCACGAACTCCAGTTCCGGGTAGTCCCATGCGGCGCGCAGCGCCAGCCTGCCGATACGACCAAAACCATTGATGCCAACCTTTACAGTCATGTCCCTCTCCTCCGAATGATGGGTTGTGCTCGACTGGATTCCCCGCGAGCGGATGATCTGAATGTGCAAAACTATTCTATAATGCTGGAATTATAGAAACAAGTAAACTCCCTCGTTGAGCCGGCAACCGCTTCGTCGTGTGGCCGACAACCGCGACGGGTCTCCGGAAACCTGCACTCCACCAAGCCACGCAGACGTCAGCCATTGCTTCACCTGAACGAAGGTCTCAAATGCGCACTGCAACGAACAAACTCAACGTCCTTGACCGCTATCTGACCGTCTGGATCTTTGCGGCCATGGCGCTTGGCGTCGGCCTGGGGTTTTTCTTTCCCGGGATCGAGGACCTCATCAATTCCTTCCAGGTCGGCACGACCAACATCCCGATCGCGTTCGGGCTGATCCTGATGATGTACCCGCCTTTCGCCAAGGTGCGCTATGAGGAACTCCCGGATGTCTTCGCCGACCGCAAGGTGCTCGGCATCTCGCTGATTCAGAACTGGGTCATCGGGCCGCTCCTGATGTTTGTGCTGGCGATCCTATTCCTGCCTGACAAGCCCGAGTACATGGTCGGGCTGATTCTGATCGGCCTGGCGCGCTGCATCGCGATGGTGATTGTCTGGAACGAGATCGCCAAGGGCTCGACCGAATATGCTGCCGGCCTGGTGGCCTTCAACTCGATCTTTCAGGTGCTCTTCTATAGCGTCTATGCCTGGCTGTTCGTCACCGTGCTGCCGCCACTGTTCGGGCTCTCCGGTTCCGTGGTGGATATCTCGATCGGGCAGATCGCCGAGAGCGTTCTGATCTACCTCGGCCTTCCCTGCGTCGCCGGCCTCCTGACGCGGGTGATCATGCTGCGCTTCGTCTCGAAGCAGTGGTATCAGGAACGTTTCGTTCCCAGGATCAGCCCGATTACGCTCGGCGCCTTGCTGTTTACCATTGTCGTCATGTTCAGCCTCAAGGGCACGCTGATCGTGACCATTCCGCTGGATGTGGTACGCATCGCCATCCCCTTGCTGATCTACTTCGTGCTGATGTTCGTACTCTCGTTTTACATCAGCCGGAAGGTCGGGGCCGGCTACCAGAAATGTGCGACCCTGTCATTCACCGCGGCAAGCAACAACTTCGAACTGGCGATCGCCGTCGCGGTGGCCGTTTATGGGATCAATTCCGGCGCCGCCTTCGCAGCCGTCATCGGACCGCTTGTCGAAGTACCGGTCATGATCTGTCTCGTCAATGTCTCGCTGTGGTTTCAGAAACGCTTCTTCGCCAGCGAAACCGGCTGACTTCCTCGCCTGGCTTCCTATAGCCAGGCGGCAATTCTGGCGCGATCCGGGATGCCCCCTGCGTGAACCACCTGGCCGTCGACCACCACACCGGGGGTGGACATCACGCCGTACTGCATGATCTCGCGCAGATCCTCGACTTTGCTTAGCCTGATGGCCACGCCTTTCTCCGCAGCGACTTCCTCAATCAACCTGACCGTACTACGGCAGTTGGCGCAGCCGGTGCCGAGTACCTTGATTTCTCTCATGAGGATTTTCCTTTCGAAATCTCTTGAAAACAGGGTGAATGAAATTCCCGTTACCGGCCAGGCGAGGAAAAGGGGGAATGAGCAGTCTTCTACAGTACGAGATTGAAGACGTAGCCGACCAGCAGGATGCCGCCGGCAACGACGCCAGCGAAAGTGACGATCAGGCGCATGCGCAGCACCTTGCGCAGGATGATCATCTCGGGCAGCGACAACGCGATGACGCTCATCATGAAGGCGAGCACGGTGCCGAGAGCAGCCCCCTTGCCGATTAGCGCCTCGACGATCGGGATCATACCAGCCGCATTGGCATACATCGGCACACCGAGCGCGACCGCTGCCGGTAGCGACCACCAGGGCGCTTCCTTACCCATGAGCGACGCCATGAAATCCTCTGGCACATAGCCGTGAATCGCGGCGCCAATGGCGATACCCGCCAGGATGTATGGCCAGACCTTGCCGACAATTTCCTTGACGTGACTCCAGCCCGCACGGAAGCGGCCGACCCAGGTAAAACTCTCGCCAGCGAGTTCCGGCGCCGTTCCGGCAAGAATGCCCTGCACCCAGTCTTCCAGGTAAGGTTCCATCTTCAGCTTGCCGATCACCAGGCCGGCCACAATGGCCACCAGCAAACCCAGGCCCAGATACAGCGCGGCGACTTGCCAGCCGAACAGGCCGAACAGCAGTGCCAGCGCCACCTCATTGACCATCGGCGCCGAAATCAGGAAGGAAAAGGTCACGCCGAGCGGTACGCCGGCCGAGAGGAAACCGATGAAGAGTGGCACCGCCGAGCACGAACAGAACGGCGTGACGATGCCGAGGGTCGCCGCCAGGACGTTGCCGACACCGACCCGTTTGCCCGAGAGCAGCGCCCGGGTACGTTCAGGCGAGAAGAAGGTCTGGATCACGCCCATCAGAAAGACGATGCCGGTAAGCAGCAGCAATACCTTCGGCGTATCGTAAAAGAAGAAATACACCGCCTCGCCCAGATGCGTGCCGTGAGCGAGGCCCAGGGCGGCAATCACGGCATCGGCAAACTCGGTCAGGTGGCGATAGATTGCCAGCCAGACGACGCCGGCGACAAACAGGCCGACGCCCCATGTCGTGACGCCTTGGTCTGAATTCCTGGTCAGGATGGGGGAGCTCATCAGCAAACTCGAGCAGAAGCCGCTTGACCGCCTGTCTGTCCTTGCGTATCGGCATGCCCTGGAAGGCATTGGGCCGGACACGTCCGGTCAGGTGCATAACCACGTCATCGGCAAGCTGGGCGATGCGGGTCGGATAAATCAACAATGTACCCATCCGGCGCCGCGCAGTCAATCGGCACAGGCTGCCTGCAGTTCCTGGTGGATCAGCGCGAGAACGTCTGTCCGCCGATCGTGCTGCTGTTCGGTCAACGCCGGGAAAGCCGGCCAGCCCGGATCGTCCCACTCCAGCCCGGCAAACTGGCGACTGGCCGCGTAACGGGGAATGACGTGAAAGTGCACCTGGTGATCGACCATCATCAGCATCAGGTAGTTGATGCGATCGTTGCCGAAGGCCGACTGCACTGCCCGCTCGAGTTTCCCGAGCAAACCGGAGAGATCAGACATTTCTGCAGCCGTGACCTCCGAGAATTTCGCGGCGTGACGATTCAGCGACAAGACGCCGCAGCCCAGGGTCGCCTGGCCAGGTCGCACCGACCACGACCAGGCAGGGGTACTCGCCACCAGCAGCTCGTCAACCCGGAACTTCGCGCGAAACCCCGCAAGCCTCTGTGATCCGTCCATTGCTGCTCGCTCCTCGATTCAGAAAACTGTAAAGGTAACTGAAGTTTAGACACTC
>NZ_JDST02000138.1:0-7184 GCF_000584975.1 Candidatus Accumulibacter cognatus
CGTTTCTCATCAATGGGTTAGCGCCACATTTTTGGCCTCGTTATCCCGAGCTGACGTTACACTTGTAAGGGGGAGGGGCGATTTGTGAATCGCTGACGCGATTTGCACCCATCAAGGTTGTCTCACACCGCCCGCACAGGCGAGACCGGGAACGGCGACCCATCCGGCGCCTGGTAACCGGCCGCGCCGCGACGGGAACTAGCGACGCTCGTAAATCACGAAATCAAAGGCCGGGATACTCCCGCGAGTGGCCGTGGTCGGCGCCTGGGCGTTGCCGGTGCGACGGGAGATTTCCCGCCACTCGGCAAGCGAAACTTCGGGGAAGAAGCGGTCTCCCGGCGCATTCTCTGCGACTTCGGTCAGGTACAGACGTTTGGCCAGCGGCAGTGCCTGACGATACAGCGCCTCGCCACCCACGATGAAGACCTCGGCGGCGTCGCCTGCCAGAGCAATTGCCTCTGCGAGCGATCGGGCCGGCGTCGCGCCGCTCGGCAGATGATCGGGATTGCCGCTGACGACGATGTTGTGCCGCCCGGGCAATGGGCGAAAGGCGGTCGGCAGCGATTCCCAGGTCTTTCTGCCCATGATCACCGGCTTGCCGCGCGTCGTTTCGCGAAAATTTCGCAGGTCTTCCGGTAGGTGCCACAGCAGTTGCTGGTTCTTGCCAATCGCGCGGTTGCGGGCAACGACCGCGATCAGCGAGAGGATGGGGAGCCGTCCTGCTGCTGCCGGAGCCTGCGCACGCATCGGCCGCAGGCCTAGACGGCGACTACAGCCGCGATGTGCGGGTGTGGATCGTAGCCTTCGAGCACAAAGTCTTCGAAGCGGAAACTGAACAGGTCGCGCACTTCCGGCTGCAGTCGCATCGTCGGCAAGGGGCGCGGGGCGCGTGTCAGTTGCAGGAGCGCCTGTTCAAAATGATTGCTGTAAAGGTGCGCGTCGCCCAACGTGTGCACGAAATCGCCTGGCCGATAGCCGCAGACCTGTGCCAACATCAGGGTCAGCAGTGCGTAGGATGCGATGTTGAAGGGCACGCCGAGAAAAATGTCGGCGCTGCGCTGATAGAGCTGGCAGGAAAGCTTCGCCCGGCGATCCCCCTCTGAATCGGCAGGCGGCGCGACGTACAACTGGAAGAGCACATGACACGGTGGCAGCGCCATGCGCTCGATGTCCCCCGGATTCCAGGCTGTGACCAGGTGTCGGCGCGAGTCGGGGTTGTTCTTCAGGCCGTCGACGAGTCGTGCGATCTGGTCGATTTCACTGCCCTGCGCAGTCTGCCAGTGACGCCACTGCCGACCATAGACGGGGCCGAGATCGCCGTTGCGGTCGGCCCATTCATCCCAGATGCGGACGCCGTTCTCCTGCAGGTAGCGCACGTTGGTGTCGCCCTGCAGGAACCACAACAACTCGTGAATGATCGATCGCAGATGCAATTTCTTGGTGGTCAGCAGGGGGAAGCCGACACCCAGGTCGAAACGCATCTGCCAGCCGAACACCGAGCGCGTGCCGATGCCGGTGCGGTCTGCCTTGGGGGTCCCCTGTTCAAGGACGTGCCGCATCAGGTCGAGATACTGCTGCATGCCGTTTTGCCTGTCGATCTGTCAGCGCGCATTGTAAAGGAGAGTGCCGGCGAATGCTGCGCCGGCGTCGCTTTGGCAAGGCCCACGCATTGATCGGCAGGGATTGCGCTCCTGGTTTACAATCTCCGTCTCAACCCGGTCATCCCTTGCCAAGGCGGGCTCTACATGCTCATCAACCTGTTTCCGCAACGTCCTGATCATCCCCTCGCAGACGCCAAGGAGTTGAAACGGATCCTCGCCGAACTGCACGTCGAGAAGGCGGCCCATGCCGTCGATGAACTGGCGAGCTGGTTCGAGTCATTGAAGCACGCCAGGAACTTTCGCCTGGACCACTATTTTGACGTGCTTCGCCAGCTCGATGACGCTGGGCAGCCCCATCTGCGACGCCTGGCACGCGACTACCTTTACTCGCCATTCTTGTCGAGGCTTGAGCTGCAGCGCTTATGGGAGCGGAATTACGGCTATTGGACGGCAGTTGCTGCGCTCTACGCTCTGTGCACGACACGCGCCCGACTCGAACCCAAGGAGAGAGGTGCGGATGCCTTCAAAGTTTCCCTGCCGCTGGCAGACGCGCGCTTGCAGGCGGCACGTCGTACCCTCATCAAGTGGCTGGCGTATCGCTACGAGCCGGTTGAAGGAGAGATCTGGAAAAGTCTCGGGAGAACTTCCCTGCTGGCCGAAGCGGCGGGCCATGCGCAGAAGCCGGTTCAGCTTTATCCGGGTCACCAGGGTTCGAGCAGTGCCGGGCATCAATATCTGCACGCACTGGTATTTTCTACCTCCTCGATGGATGGCTTGCTGCCGCAACAGGTCGAACTGGCCGATCGGATGATCGCACATTTCTTGCCGGCCTTTGTGTGTTCGCCGGATTGCCGACCCGATAGCGTGTATTGGGTCGACGCGGAAAAGGGTTCGGCACCGACACGCTTGGCTCGTCATCCCGGCGCAGCCAGACCCGGCCTGCGCTTCTTTTCGCCGGGCCAGGCGCTCGCTGGGCTCGAAGAGTTGATCCATGTGGTCGAACGCGACGAAGTTCCGGGCAGCCTCAATCTCGGCGGTGAATTTCCGCAGAAGGCCTTGCTGCCGGTGTTGCGCCATTTGCGGGTTTGCTGGGCATTGAAACCGCCTCAGCGACGTCATCAGCGCCATGCGGTCAAGACAAGAATGGCTGTCTTGCCGGGTTTTGACCATAGCTACACGGTCTTTTCGGGCACTTCGGCAGACCTGCAGACGCAAACGCAAAGCTGGGTCGTCGAAAACGTCAGTCTCGGGGGACTGCGCACCTGCTTCGACGAATCGGCGACTGACCGGATCAAGCTTGGTTCACTGCTCTGCATGCAGGTGGAAGGGGGTGAGAACTGGCTGCTGGGGACGGCGCGGCGCTTCAACAGGCAGGCCGGTGGGCGCGCCAACCTGGGGGTGCAATTGCTTGCGCGGCAGGCGCAGGGTGTCGAGCTGCAACCACGCCGCAGTGGTTTCGCCGCAGCTGTCGCCATCCCCGGCATCTGGTTGCACGATGATGAAGTGCCTGGCATCGTACGCCTCGTGCTGCCCCTGGGCAGCTTCAGTGTGCGGGAAACCCTGAATTTCAGCCAGGATGGCCGTATCCATCTGCTGACGCCGATGGAAGTCGAAGCGAGTGGCTGCGATTACGAAATTGCTCGTTATCACGATCAGCCGTCACCGGCCTGACCCCGCTTTGGTAGAATGCGCCTTTGCCCCGGTTGCGCCCAACTCAATGACACGCCAGATTCTCGTAACCTCCGCCCTGCCATATGCCAACGGCGCAATTCACCTCGGCCATCTGGTCGAGTACATTCAGACCGACATCTGGGTGCGTTTCCAGAAAATGCGCGGGCATGAATGCTGGTATGTCTGCGCCGACGACACGCATGGCACGCCGATCATGCTGCGCGCCGAGCAGGAGGGAATCACCCCGGAAGCGCTGATCGAACGGGTCCATGGCGAGCACGCGCGCGACTTCGCCGGCTTCCTCGTCGGTTTCGACAACTACTACACGACGCATTCCGAGGAGACCCGCGCCTGCGCCAACGAAATCTACACGCGCCTGCAGGCGGCGGGTCTGATCGAGACACGCACCATCGAGCAGTATTACGACCCGCTCAAGCAGATGTTCCTGCCGGACCGCTTCATCAAGGGCGAGTGCCCGAAGTGCGGCGCCCACGACCAGTACGGTGACAACTGCGAGAGCTGTGGCTCTGCGTACACCGCCAGCGAGCTGAAAAACCCCTATTCGGCAGTTTCCGGTGCCAGGCCGGAACTGCGGCAATCGGAACATTTCTTCTTCAGACTGTCCGATCCACGCTGCCAGGCTTTTCTACGGCGCTGGACACAGAGTGAAGGCCGATTGCAGCACGAAGCCGCCAACAAGCTGCAAGAATGGCTGGGCAGCGAGAGCGAGAACAGGCTCACCGACTGGGACATCTCGCGCGATTCACCGTATTTCGGCTTTGAAATCCCCGACGCTCCCGGCAAGTACTTTTACGTCTGGCTCGACGCGCCAATCGGCTACATGGGCGCTTTCAGGAACCTCTGCGCCAGGAACGGCCTAGATTTTGACGCGTACTGGCGTCCGGATTCGACCGCTGAACTGTATCACTTCATCGGCAAGGACATTCTTTACTTTCATGCGCTGTTCTGGCCGGCGGAACTCGAACATGCCGGCTACCGAACCCCCAGCAAGGTCTTCGCGCATGGTTTCCTGACCGTCGATGGCGCCAAGATGTCCAAGTCGCGTGGCACTTTCATCACCGCCGAAAGCTATCTGGCGCAAGGCCTCGACCCCGAATGGCTGCGCTACTACTATGCAGCCAAACTCTCGAGCTCGATGGAGGACATCGACCTCAACCTTGACGATTTCATCGCGCGCGTCAATTCCGATCTGGTTGGCAAATTTGTCAACATTGCCAGCCGCTCGGCCGGATTCATCGTCAAGCGCTTCGCTGGCCAGCTCTGTACCTGCGACGAATCGCTGCCGGCGATCCAGGCCATCCGCGAACGACAGACGGCGATCGCGGATCACTATGAAGCGCGCGAATTCGGCAAGGCGATCCGCGAGATCATGGCCCTGACCGACCTAGCCAATCAATATGTCGACAGCGTCAAACCCTGGGAACTGGCCCGGCATGAAGGTCGCGCAAACGAATTGCAGGCTGCCTGCAGCAATGCTCTGAATCTCTTCCGCCTGTTCGCGATTCTGCTCAAACCGGTATTGCCGGCGCTCAGCGCCAAGGCTGAAACCTTTCTCAACGTCGCCCCGCTGGTCTGGGAAGACAGCCGTACGGTCCTCGCCGCCGGGCATGCCATCAGGACTTATCAGCACCTGCTGTCACGTGTCGACAAGACACAGGTCGAGGGGCTACTGGCCGCCAACCGCGAATCGCTGGCGGCAACTTTGCAAACCAGCCCGCAGAGGCATGCCGAGCAGCAGGAGAAAGCGGCGGCAGGCGCCGTCGTGCAGGCCGCCATCGGAGCAAGCGACAAGCCGCACATCAGCCTCGACGATTTCATGAGCGTCGACCTGCGTATTGCGCGCATCAGCGAAGCCACGCCGGTTGATGGCGCCGACAAGCTCGTTCGTCTGCTGCTCGACGTCGGCGCACTCGGCACCCGACAGGTCTTTGCCGGCATCAAGACCGCCTACGACCCGGCAAAGCTGGTCGGCCGACTGACCATGATGGTGGCCAACCTGGCGCCGCGCAAGATGAAGTTCGGCCTTTCGGAAGGGATGGTACTGGCCGCCTCCGACCCGGATGGCCAGATGCCGGGCATCTTTCTGCTCTCGCCGGATGCCGGTGCTGAGCCCGGCATGCGCGTCAAGTAGTCTGGAAGGAATGGACCGCCGGCGGCCTCTGAGCTCAGTTCGGAGGCCATCGTGAGAACTCCAGCCGTGAAATAATGCCCAAGCAACGCTGCCGCTGATGGTCAACGGCAGTCTCTTCAATTCACACCCCATCAGGAATCAGGAATCCACATGACAAACACAGTGACACTCGGCGGCAGGCCGTTTCAGGTCAATGGCAATTTTCCACAAAAGGGCGAGGTGGCAGCGGCGTTTACGCTGGTCGGCAAGGATCTGGCCGATGTGTCGCTAAGCAGTTTTGCCGGCCAGCGCAAGATTCTCAACATCTTTCCGAGCATCGACACACCGACTTGTGCGACCTCGGTACGCAAGTTCAACGAAAGGGCCAGCGCACTGAGCAATACGGTCGTACTCTGCATTTCCGCCGACCTGCCCTTCGCACAGAGCCGTTTTTGCGGTGCCGAAGGTCTGGACAAGGTGTTGACGTTGTCCTGCATGCGCGGTCGTGATTTTCTCGAAGCCTACGGCGTGGCCTTGAGCAATGGACCGCTGGCGGGGCTGGCGGCGCGCGCGGTGGTGGTCCTCGATGCCGATGACCGCGTACTGCACTGCCAGTTGGTTGCCGAGATCAAGGACGAGCCTGACTACGAGGCCGCATTGCAGGCGCTGGCCTGATCTCCGAAAGGAAACGATGTCCGAAACCAGTAGCGCTGAACCAGCCAAACAACGACAAAGCATCCAGTCGATTGAAGTCGGTACGCGCCTGCTGCGGGCACTGGCAGCCGGCCGGCGGGCAATGATGCTGCGTGATATTGCCCGAAACGCCGGCATGCCAGCCGCCAAGGCACACCGCTACCTGGTGAGCTTCATGCGCATGGGCCTTGTCGAACAGGATGCGAATACCGGCCGCTACGATCTCGGCGGGTTTGCGCTCGAACTTGGGCTCGCGAGTCTGGCCCGGCTCGATCCCGTGCGTCTGGCAGGGCCGGTGCTTGACGACCTCTGCGAGCGTAGTGGCGAAACAGTGGCACTCGCCATGTGGGGCAATCACGGCGCAACCTGTGTACGCTGGGTCGAAGCCGGCGGTCCGGTCACCATTACCCTGCGAACCGGCGTCGTGCTGCCGCTCACTTCGTCAGCGACTGGTCTGGCTTTCTCGGCTTTCTATCGCTCGCCGTATCTCAAAAAGATGCTTGACGCTGAGGTGCGGGCAACTGCCGAGGCAAGGAATGCGCAGCCGGAGGCGGTACTCGCCGCGCTCATGGCGCAACTCGACGAGATCCGCGGCCACGGCATCTCGCGCGCTTCGGGCAGTGTCACCCCGGGAATCAATGGCTTCAGCGCTCCGGTCTTCGATCACAGCGGCCGCATGGTCGCCGCGATCACTTCGCTGGGCATCATCGGGAACTTCGACATCGACTGGGAAAGCCCGATCGCACAGAGTACGCGCGAGGCGGCAGCGACGCTTTCCCGGCGGCTCGGTCACGGCAGCGTCGATGCTGACAGCATGGCGTGAATGCCGGCCCGCCTGCGCGGCCTGTTGCATCGCACCCTCGATCACAACCGCGATGCCAGGCCACCCCAACGGTAAACCGGCTGGCGAACACTGCGCGAATCTGACCGAAGACTGGCGCTGTGGTTTGTGGGGCCGCCCCGAGCGGCCGTCATGCTGCTCCGGACTGCAGCCCTCCGTCGAAATGTGCGGAGACCATCGACAACAGGCGATCGCCTGGCTAGCCGCACTGGAACAGGCAACCCGACCCTAGCAGCTTGTCGGACTT
>NZ_JDST02000139.1:0-9632 GCF_000584975.1 Candidatus Accumulibacter cognatus
TTATTTTTGCTTAACGCCTTACCGGAGCGCGCCGGGCAATGAGCCGGACCCAGAACCACAGCTCGAACGCCGCGCCGGTGATTAGAGCGGCGCTACTCAAGCCCAAGAAACCCAGTGCGTAAAGCGTTAGCGCGACCAACAGGATTGAGACGGTGATGAGGTGATGTTTCATTCCGTACTCCTCAAGTGGCTTAACAAATTGCGTTTGTCTGTCGCACCGAAAAATTTCGGTTCAAGCCCTGGCACATCCGCGGCGGATAAACGTTGTTGGACTGTACCGCTACAATCGCAGTATCGATGGAGATTGTAAGGCAGGCCCGGCGAAAGTCAATCGTTTGGCATGAAGTCGGTCAACGGATTGACGCTTACAGATGAGCAGAATGGCTGGAGGAAGGACGACTAGCCAAGGCGGCAGGAGTGAACGCGGGGTTCTTGGGAGCACTTGCCCGCCAGGCATGCGAACGGCACCGCCGTCCGATTGCTCCGGAAGAAAGGAATACCAATCGATCATCAAGGAGGCTCAGAGGTTTGGATGGTCACATGGTGGCAGGAGGGGCGTGTCCACTGACCGATCCCGCCATGTGGGCAGCGCGCATGCTCGATGCACCCCGGCGGCATGGACGCGGCGACGGACTCGATCACCGCGTGCTCCGGCGGCGGCACGACGAGTACCGTGCGGGCGGATGCCAGAGTCTCTTTCTGGTGCGCCAGCGAGAGCAGGCCGTAGTGACGGATGCGCTTGAAACCGGCAGGCAGGGCATGTTGCAGAAAACGGTCGACAAGCTTGCAAGACTTGATAATCAATTGGCCGGCTTCCTAACCTGGGAATTACAGTCGGTTTGGAAAATCACAGACTGACCACCACAGTAGGGGACATTTGTCCGATGCAAGCGCGTGGTATACGGAATCTGATGTGCAAGCGCAACCAGTTGGTGGGGCAGAGATCAAGGCAGATGTTGAGCATCGAGAATGTACTGAGTACTGAGTTGCGACACGTGAGGGCGCACGAGCGCCAACGAGATCAAGCGCTGGCAGGAAACGGACGTTGAACAACTGGCTCTGGGAGAAAGAAGCCGTTTGGCCTTGAAGAGCAACTTGGCGGAAATGCACTGCCTGAACGAACAGATCGAAAGGCTGGAATCCGAGATCCTGAAAATGGCGAAGCTACGCCCGGAGGTCGAACGATGCCTGCCGACCGGGGGAGGGACGGCCTCCGAGCGTTCCCTTTCTGTCGAGACGGTCACCTGAACCGGAGGAGAAGAGGGCCGACTCCTTGGCGAGCATCACGAAAAGAAGCCGCCTACTCCAGGGCAAGCGAGCGATGACGGATAAAGAGCTCAAGCGTGCCCAGCGGACTCGCGACCGAAGAGCGGGAGTCGTCGATATTCGCAATGAGACGGACGCACCCCTCAAATCGCTGTTGAACCTCCTGGGTCATTGCCGGGATAGGTTACTCGAAGCGTGCGGATGCACCTGAATCTTGAGGCTGTCTTCGATAGGCGCTGTCACGGGCGCTTTGTCGTCTCGCATGAAACTCGGCGATGGTTGGTATGAGGTCATTTTGGGGACACGGATCTTCACCGGGAGCTGCGCCCCGAGCCTGTCGACGAGATCGGTACAGGACAGCAACCCGGCGTAGGGCAAGTGCCGTCGTCGCTCCTTGATGAGAGAGAGTCGTGCGACGCAGACGAGTGCCATGTGGTTGTGCCCGGCACGCCACTTGCGCACCTGGTAGTCGGCTCATCCCGCCGCACCCTTTCGCATTCTCAATTCGACGCCAGTTCCAGTTGGACATGTCTTCCTGCACGACGGGACGTGAATCTATGACTCTCCATTAAATCATTCGTTGACAGGCATTTCTGAGGCCCCGTATGCTTGGTGGCCTGAATAGGTAATCATGGTTACCGGACACGGATTGCGAAGCGGGACCGAGGGTTTGGAACGCCGAATGCCTGGGTGCTTACACATGTGGCGTGCTGGCGGTAGACACGTACGGTACAGGGGGGAGAAGCATGTTCAAGCTGGAACTGGGAAAGTACCGTAGTATCGTTCTGTCGATCGCGCTGTTCCTGATCTTCGATCTGGCTGTCTTGGTGCTCAATTTCGTGATCTCGAGCCAGATCAGCGGTGACGCACTACTGGTCAACCTTGCCGGGCGCCAGCGCATGCTGTCGCAGCGGATTGCCAAGACTGCCCTGCAAGTGGAGCGTCGGATGGTCGAGGTAAAGCCGTTCGTCAACGAACTCGCCGAATTGCGACAGGCTTCTGCCGTCTTTAATCGAACGCTAATTGCTTTCTCCCAGGGCGGTACCACTCTCAGCGGTGCTGGTGATGAAGTCACGCTGGCCAGGATTGATGACGATCAGGTGCAAGCGATCCTGGTCCAGGCCAGCGCAAGCTGGAGCCCCTTGGTGGCATCGATCGGCTCGCTCTCTGATGAAAACCTGAGTCTTGAGCAGGCAGAGAAACTCGCGCGCTTGGCGGAAACTACCAACTTGCAGCTACTCAAGTTAATGAACGATCTGACCAACCGTGTCGAACAGGCCGCAGCCTCCAAGGCCACCACGCTGCGCATGGTCCAGGTCACCGGGATCTCGCTGGCAACCATCAACTTCGCCGTTATCCTCTTCCACTTCATCGGTCACCTGCGCCGTACTGACCGGGAACTGGAACGTGCGCGCAAGGAGACCGACGATATCCTGCGCACGACTCAGGAGGGACTCTTCCTGCTCGACCCCGAGTACAACGTCGGTTCACAGCGTTCGCTGGCGCTCAGCGGCATTCTAGGCATGGCCGTGCCGAGCGGGGGCAATTTCCTCGAGCTTTTGCGCACGGGCGTAGATTCGAAGACACTCGATACGGCTCGCGAATACCTTGACCTGCTGTTCAATCACGATGTCAAGGAGAAACTGGTCGCCAGCGTCAATCCGCTCAACTGTGTGCACTTGCTCGCTGGTCAGGGTTCGGGTGCTCCGGAAGCGCGCTACCTGCAGTTCTCCTTCAATCGTGTACGCGAAGGTGTCAAGGTGACCCACTTGCTGGTCACGGTCAACGACATCACCCGCCGCGTGCTGCTCGAGCAGGAACTCAAGGCGAGCGAGGATCGCGCACGCGGGCAGCTCGGCATGCTGGTCGAGATCATGGTGGTCGAACCGGCGGCGCTGCACCAGTTCCTCCGCACAGCGGTCGACGGGCTGCAGGCGATCAATGCGTTGCTGCGCGATCAAGCCGATCCACCAGGAAGCCGGAACAACCAGGTCAACGCCATTTTCCGCCAAGCCCACCGGATCAAGGGTGACGCGGCCGCGCTCGGAATGAACAGCCTGGCCGGCACCTTCGACCAGCTCGAAGATCTCCTGTCGGCATTGCGCGAGCGGACCTCGGTGTCTGGAGAGGACTTTCTGCCCGTCGTTGTACAGATACGGGGATTGTTCGAACAGATCGAAACGATCCAGAACGCGATCGTGCGGATCTCGCAGGTTCGCGGAATCACGACCATCGAAGACGCGCGTCCGCAACACGACCCGGTCGTCGGCAGGCTTCCTTTCGTCCAGCGCTGGTACGACTTTGCCGGGCAGATTGCCGCTCGCCACGGCAATAGGGCCGAGGTCAGCTACAGCGGAATCGACATCGGTACGCTGCCTCTGCCCCTGAGTGACACCATCCAGACGATCATCCATCAATTCCTTCGGAATGCCGTGGTGCACGGAATCGAACCCCCTGCTGAGCGCAAGGCGATCGGCAAGCCGGAATCCGGCAGAATCTCGATCTACATATCGCAGAGCGAAGACGGATCGATCGAACTGAGTTTCCGTGATGACGGCCGCGGCCTTTCGGTTGATCGAATCCGCAAAGCTGCCGTTGCCCAGGGCCGTTTGTCTGCCGAGGAGGCAGAGACCTGGGACTATCGCCGCATCGTCGGTCTGATTTTCGAGCCCGGAATGAGCTCGCAGGAGGTCGTAGATACTGACGCTGGACGTGGCGCCGGACTAGACGCCGTGCGGGATCTCGTCTCCCGTTTCGGCGGGCATATCCGCATCGGTTCGACGCCCAACGAGTACTGCCATTTTCGCATCCGCCTGACGCCTCATCCGGTTGGCAAATCACCACTGACTTCTGGGAGTGGGGGCACGCCATGAAGCGACTGCTGATTGTCGATGATTCGAACATCATTCGCAGTAAAATCGCTCGCTGCCTCGGCGAATACGGCCTGGAAATTGCTGGCCTGGCCGCCAACGGCCGCGATGCGCTGCTGCGTTTCCAGGCGACACCTTGCGATCTCGTGACGATGGACTTGACGATGCCGCAAATGGACGGGATCGAATGCATCCGTGCACTGCGTGCGCTCGATCCCAAGGTGCACATCCTCGTCGTTTCGGCGCTGGCCGACAAGGCAACGGCAATTCAGGCGCTGAAGGAGGGAGCACAAGGCTTTCTCTGCAAACCATTCAGCGAGTCGGAGTTGACCGAGGCGATCGGCGAGCTGTTATCGGACGACAGCAATGACTGAAGCGGAACTGCGCATTTTTATCGACATCGTCCAGCACTACTTCGAACAGCAGACTGGACGCCCAGCAGAAATGGGCACGCCGTTCCTCGGTGATCAGGGCACCCTGCCGGTCCTCGACTTTACCGGACTCATCGGCATCTCCGGCAATCGCCACGGCTGCGTCTATTTCACCGCCACGGCAGCACTATTGAGGCAGTTGCTCGTACATGGCGGAGAAACCGACGTCTCGTTGCGAAACCTCGCCGATCTCGCCGGAGAAATCGCCAACACGATTTCTGGCAACGCACGCCGGATGTTCGGTCACGAATTCATCATCTCGGTGCCGGACGTCATTACAGATCCCCATCAGCAAATCGCACTGCCAGCAAACGTCAAGGCCTACGTCATACCACTGAGCTGGCAGCAAGAGGAGGCAGCCCTGGTTGTTAGCGTCGTCTGACTGAGAGCTGGTGCCTTACCTTCCAGAATAACCCTTCAAATGGCAAGATGTATAAACCCATCCGATGCCATCCAAGGGGATCACTTCGGAACGCGCAGCAGGCAGTCCAGGCAGTTCAGGCGGTGCAGGCTGCCATTGACCAGGGTCTTCCCTTCGATTCTGAATGGGTGGTGGCGCCGTCGGATACGGGTTGCAACCATGAACCTTCACCGGCCAGGGTGGAACCCGGCAAGGGGCAGGCAAGAGTCACCAGGAAAAGGCAGGGAGCAGGCAGGGCGACAGGAAAGTAAAACGTCGGTATGATGATTGAAAGCCGGGAGGAGTGAACATGGATCGAGCGCATCTCTGGTTGGGCAGCGTGCTGACGATGGTTTCCCTGCTAGCACTGGCCGGCGGGAACGAACCGGCCCTCTTTCAGATTCGCCAGGGCGACCAGATCGGCCTTATCGACCGCAGCGGCAAAGTGATCGTCCCGCCGGAGTTCCGGGAGGCACCCACCATCGGCGACCCCCTGATCCGCGTCCGCAAGGGGACGCGCACCGCGTACTATGCCCACGACGGGACCCTCGTCATTCCGCCCCAGGAGGAACTGACAGAACCCTACACCGAAGGGCTTGCTCCGGCGCTCCTCAAGGACGAGGGCAGCAAGCGGCTTTGGGGCTATGTGGATGCTCGCGGCACGGTGGTCATTCCGCCGCGCTTTCAGGCAGCGGATGTCTTCTCCGGTGGACTGGCCCGAGTGGGCGTTGCCAATGAGTGGGGCGAACTCCGCTACGGCTACATCGACCGCAGCGGCAAACTGGTGGTCGCCGCCCGTTACGCCAAGGCCCTTTCTGCCAGGGACGGTATCGGGCGGGTGGAAACGGAGGGCGGTCTACGTGCGTTCGACACCCTGGGCCGGGACATCACACCGGAGGGCGTCGATTTCGTCGGCCAATCGGTCGAGGGCATGATTCGCATCTGGTCGGCCCGCAAGCAGGGATTCATGGACGCCACGGGAAAAGTAGTGGTGCCGCCGAACTTTGCCAACGCCAGTGATTTTCACGAAGGCATGGCCCGCGTGTGGAGTGACGGCAAGTTCGGGTTCATCGACCGCAGTGGCCGCCAGGTGATCGCTACCCGCTTCGACAGCGCCGAGGACTTTTCCGACGGTCTCGCCCTCGTTCGGGAGGGGGAGAAGCGCAAATTCATCGACAAGACCGGAAAAACCGTCCTGGAGGCGACCTGGGAGCGGGTTTCCGCGTTCGGCGAGGGATTGGCGGCGGCCAAGGACGGCAAGCTCTGGGGCTATGTGGACAAGAGCGGCAAGTGGCTCATCACCCCGCGCTATTCCTATGCACGGCCGTTCTGGAACGGCCTCGCCGCCGTCACCGACGGCGGCCGCAGCCTGTGGATTGAACGGCGCGGCACCATCGTCTGGCAGGCTCAACCTTGAACGACCCTTTTACGGAGGCTCCCTTGAAAACACGCCAACTGGTTGCCATCGCCCTGCTGGCCCCCTTCGCCGCCAGCACCTTTGCCAATGACGCCCTGCGCACCTTGCTGGAGGATTCGAAAGCCAGCGGCAAGGGCGTGAACCTCTACGTTAACGGACAAGCCATCCCCGCCGTGGTGGTGGCAGTCGATGATCGCTACGTGCTTGCCCGCAGCCAGTCTCAGGGAACGATCGTCATCCGCCTAGACCGTCTCGACGGCGCCTCCGGTTTCGCCAGCGCAGAGCGAAAGGCGCAATAGCGACCAAGGAATTGCGCGAGAGGCGGAGTCACCCATTAACAGGTCGGAACTTTCCTTGCCGAGCGGCGGATGGCGCAGCCCAAAATGTTGCAGTTCCATCATCAATCCTCCTGGCCGCCGTAGTCCTGTGCATGAACCCGCTCGACCAGATTCGGCCCAGCGTTCGGGCTCCTGACCGGAACCGCGACCACCGGATCAGGCTTGTGCCGCCGCCGATCGCGATTGGCGAGCGCATCGAGCGGCGTCGCCTGACCGATCGACTCACCGGCGTCGTTCTCCACCCCGACGACGGTCTCGGCATGCGGATCGACGAGTAGGCGAACGTTCTTGCCGGCAAGCTCGAAAGGCACCTCGAGGTGCCCGGCCTGATACGACACTGTGCCATCCTTGCGCACCAAACGGCGGACGCGGTGCAGAAACAGCGCATCGAGCTTTGCCATCTGCGGTCCCAGCGAACGGATCTTCGGCAGATCCTGCTGATAGCGGGCGAGCGACGTCTGGCCATCGAGGCCCTCATGCGGGCTGCGGTGATAGACCTGTTCCAGCCAAGCCCACAGGCGCGCGTTGAGATCGTCGAGACTCTGGATAGGGCGTTCCTCGACCTTGCTGAGGAACTGATCGCGGCAGGTCCGGTGCCAGCGTTCGAGCTTACCCTTGCTCTCGGGTGCGTAGGGCCGGCCATGGACCAGGACGATGCCCAGACGGGCGGCAGATCCCCTGCAGGGTCTGCGCGACATAGGCGGCGCCGTTATCGACGACCAGCTTGACCGGAACGCCCCGTTTGAGGAGCGCCTGCTTGAGCATGCCCTCGATGTCGAGTGCCGTCTCGCCGCGGCAGAAGGCGCCGTGAGCGACCAGCCGGGAGGCATCGTCGAACAGCGACACCAGATTGCTCTTCCCCAGGCGACGGCCGATCAGCACACGCGGGCCGTGCATCACGTCGCTGTACCCGATCTCGCCGGCGCAAGCAGCGACAAAACTGCGCCTTTCCTCGGGCAGGCTCGCCGAGCCGGGGATTTGCGACAGGCCCTGTTGCTGGAGCAGGCGGTGGATGCTCGAACGCGACAGGGTCCCCCGCGAGACGGTGCCGGCGACTTCGAGCAGGCGCTGGATCTGGCGGATCGAGCGGCGGGGGTGCTCGCGCTAGGCGGCGAGAATTGCCGTCTGGACGGTGGCGGAGAGTTTCGACTGGCCGCGATCGGCCCGCACCTTGGGGATCAGTCCGTCGAGGCCGCGGGCCCGGTAGCGGTAATCCCCCCCTCGATCGTCTTCTCACCCAGAGAGCGCCGGTCGGTACCAGGAATCACGTACTCGCGAGCAGCCAGCTCACGCCGGATCTTCTGCAACTCGCCCTGCGGCAGCTGTCGCTGGCTGATCAGCGGACCCTGGATAGAGAAGCGAAACAGCGCTTGCGGATCAATTTGGTTCATGGGGACTCCTCGAGTCACCGCATTCGGCCGGAGCGGCGCCCACTCGAGGCGACAGGGATTGCTGTTGCACCGACCAAGTGTCAATGGTGCTTGAAACCCGCGTAAACCTGGCTGCGATGCGCAAAGGGGTCTCCCCGTTGGGATTTGCTGAGGCAGGATTGAATCGGGGTTTTGAGGCGGCCTGGATAGCCGAGGTGCGGCTGAGGGCGTGTTTCCAGTCGCCCTTCGGGCTCCTTTCAACACGCCCTCAGCCGCACGGCCGCGGCCCCGGTAGTTCGGGAGCGGGTCGGCCATTGGGCGGTAGCGCAGGGATGACAGGCCTGTTCGGTTGCGGTAAAAAGATGCCGCCAAGAAGAACGGGCACGACACCGGCCCCAACCGCCAAGTTCACACCGATGCCGTGCCCACACCGTGCTGGGCGCGGGTGCAGGGGAAGTATTCCACGGCTTGCCATTCCCTGTTGATATCTCGTTGGCGTGACGGGAATCGCCGATGGAAGCTACGGGCCGACTGTTCTTCTGCAATCGCTGTCGGGCGCAGGTGATCGTCTGCAGCCGCTGCGATCGGGGTCAAATCTACTGTGCCGACGGCTGTGCCGAGGCCGCTCGCCGTGCGTCGTTGCGCGCCGCCGGTCGCCGTTATCAGAAGAGCCGGAAAGGCCGCTTCAAACATGCCGAGCGGAACCGCCGCTACCGGCTGCGCCAGCAGAAGATGACGCATCAGGGTTCTATGCCACCGGCACTGAATGATCTACTGGCGGCGAACTCGGTGCTGGGCCGGGAACCGGGAGTTGCTGCCGAATTGCCCGCCCCTTCCCCAACAGCGCACGGTCACTTTTGTGGCTGCCGCTGTTCGGCGCTGGTCCAACAAGGCTTCCTGCACAGCCGCCGGGTTCCATCTGTCGTCCCACCTGAGCGAAGAGGAGCCCCCCCTTGACCCTTTCCCCTGAACTGGAAGCGCAAATTCTGCGCTACGACCATGCCGAGCACTGGCGCATCGGCACCATGGCAAACCAACTGAAGGGGCATCACGGCACCGTCTCGCGCGTCATCACACAGGCCGGCTGACCACAGGTTGGCGTGCCCACGGCGCGCTTCGCGCATCGACCCCTACCTGCCCTTCATTCGCGAGACCCTGAAACAGTTTCCCAGCCTGACCGCGAGCCGGCGCTACGTCATGGTCAAGGGACGCGGCTACCGCGGGCAGCCTGATCATTTCCGGCATCTGGTCGCCTTGCACCGACCGCGGCCCAAGGACGAAGCCTACCTGCGGTTGCGTACGCTGCCCGGTGAACTAGGACAAATCGACTGGGCTCACTTTAGTCATCTCGACATCGGCCGCGCCCGCCGGCCGTGGATGGCTTTCGTGATGGGGCTGTCTTGGTCGCGACAGATCTTCCTGCGCTTCTTTCTCGATGCCCGCATGGAGAATTTCCTGCGCGGTCACACCGCCGCCTTCGCGGCCTGGGACGGCTTGCCGAGGGTTCTGCTCTATGACAACCTAAGCCGGCGAAGCCGGA
>NZ_JDST02000140.1:0-2770 GCF_000584975.1 Candidatus Accumulibacter cognatus
GCCCCAGCGCTTCGCTGTCGAAGCCGATGCAGGAAGGGGCGGCTTCGGTGCGTGGTGAATCCATACGATAACGATAGAGATAATCGTATATGCTAACGCATGAACTTCACTTGGAACAATGCCAAGCGGCAGGCCAACCTGAAGAAGCATGGGCTTGATTTCGCTGACGCTTCGCGGGTGTTCGCAGGGCATACCCTGACGCGACCGGATACGCGCCTCTCCTACAGCGAGGCGCGTTTTTCAACGGGTGGTTTGCCGGGAGTCGATGTGGTGGTGATTGCGCACACCGAGACATAAGACACGATCCAGGTCATTTGGATGCGAAAGGCCGAGCGCCATGAACGGGAATACTACTTTGCAAGCCTCTGACGATCTCGATGAAGCGCCGGTCTGGTCGCCCGAAGATTTCGCGCAGGCGGTGCACCGCGTGGGCCTGCATCCCCCAGCGATGAAGAAGCAGAAGATCAACATCACGCTCGATCCGGATGTCGTGGCGTGGTTCAAGCAGCAGGCCGGTGGGCGTGGATACCAGACGCTGATCAACGCCACCTTGCGCGAAGCAATGCAGCAGAAGACGATCGAAGAGACGTTGCGGCGAGTGATCCGGGAGGAATTGCACCTGGCCTGAACGCTGGGGCTCGTTGGCTGGACTTATGAAAACACACCTGTGATTCTTGCAAAAGGCCCTGACCCAAGCGCCACCCCCGACGACCAGCAGGACCAGCGAGCCGGCGGCCGTCCATGGTTCCGTCCACTTCCATCGCGGGATAAAAAGTGGTCACCAACGAGCACTCCGACCATCTGAGAGACGAGGAAGGCGTTTGCTGTGGGGGTCTTGCTCAATGTGAATGTTCTGATCCATCGGTTCAGTGGATGCTTGTACGCCATCCGCATCCCTTTCTAACGTCGGGTGAAGCGTGGACCAGGCAGATTGCCAGCATTAACTCCCGAGGCGAGCGTTCAACCGCAGAGCATGCGCTCGATTTCGGCGGCACGCACGGCGTCGCCAATGATTTCGAGCTCTTGCGGGGAGACCCGGAGACGAACGCGAACACGCCGGACGGCAGGGTCGCCTTCGTAATCATTGAGTTGGGCGAGTGGCGCAGGGTAGGTCCACTGTTGGCCGGCGTCCTCGTCTTCCTTTGGCTGCGCCTGTAGCTGGCGCGTATTCGCGAGGGGCTGATGGAATGGACCGGCCTGATGCTGAGCATCGGCGTGATCGACGAGACGATCCGGGAAGCGGGGCGCGCCAGTTTCCCGCTGGAGGACAGGCTGGTGGCTGACCTCGTGCCGGCGCCGCAACTAACTGTGGATGAAACCTCGTGGAAGGAATCCGGCCTGCTGCTGTGGCTATGGGCTTTGGTCACGACTCACCTGGTGCTGTTCCTCATCGGTCCGCGCACCGGGGAGATGCTGGAGAACGCCTTGCAAGACGTCTATCACGGCATTTTTCTCAGCGATGGCTACCGCGCCTGGAATAACCACCTGTGCTGTTGGCTGCATCTGAGGCGCAAGTTGCGAGGCCTGGCTGAATCGACCGATAGATAGGTGGCCGGGGTCGGAAAGGAAATGGAAGGCTCCATGCAAACGCTGAAGGGCCGCCCTCTACGCGACGAGGCTTGAGCCTCCGCCGCCGGAAGGGCTGCTGGTGCGCGAAGTCGCCACATCGCGTGGCTAAAGCACTTGTCCGAGGCGCATCGGATAGATGCCCACCCTGCGCTACGCAGCATCGTGCGTGAATGTTAATTACTCTACGACTGGGACGTAATCCTGCGCCAGGTCGCCGAATCCCCTCCGCCACTTTCCAACAACGCCGCCGAACAGGCGCTGTGCCACCGGGTCATTGCGCGCTACCTCATCCACGGCACCTGCTCCGAAGCGGGCTCTCGAGCCTGCGCTTTCCTGGGCAGCGTCATCGAAACCTGCCGCCCTCGTGAGGCCTCCTCCTGGCTCTACGTCGGCACCGTCATCGCCGCTACTCGCACGAGTTTGCCGCTCCCTGCGCGCCCTGCTATCCCGGCAGCAGCATAGGGGGAGTGAACGGTTACGCTCGAACCGTCAAGCCTGCAGCAATGGATCGGTCGTGTTTCCCGCGGGTGCTCCGAGCAGTTCGCCGAGAACGTAGGGCAGGATGCCGCCCGAGCGGTAGTAACTGACCTCGATCGCCGTGTCGATGCGGCACAGCAGCGGGTGTTCGCTACGCTCGCCGTTGGCGCGCTCGATCACCAGGGTGAGCGCCTGCATCGGCAACAGGCTCGGGCCGATGCCGAGGATGTCGAAGGTCTCGTCGCCGCGCAGGCCCAGAGAAGTCACCGAATCGTCGGCCACGAACTGCAGTGGCAGGACGCCCATGCCGACCAGATTGGCACGGTGAATTCGCTCGTAGCTGCGCGCGATCACCGCGCGCACGCCGAGCAGGCGGGTCCCCTTGGCGGCCCAGTCGCGTGACGACCCGGTTCCATACTCCTCGCCGGCGAAGATCAGCGTCGGCGTGCCACGCTCGAGATGGTGCATCGCGGCGGCGAAGACCGTCGTCTGCTGGCCGTCGAGCAGCGTGTAGCCGCCCTGTGGCTGGCGTCCTTCGGCGTCGGCCGGCAGTATCAGGTTACGGAGGCGCACATTGGCGAAGGTGCCGCGCATCATCACCTCATGGTGGCCGCGGCGGGCGCCGTAGGAGTTGAAGTCGACGCGTTTGACTCCCTGCTGCGTGAGCCACTGCCCGGCCGGCGTATTCTCGCTGAACGAACCGGCCGGCGAGATATGGTCGGTG
>NZ_JDST02000141.1:0-1733 GCF_000584975.1 Candidatus Accumulibacter cognatus
ATGAGGAAATCACCTTAGACCAATTGCCTACTCGCTTCTGGAGGGACTGTGCTCCGGCACAAAGAGCTCAAGAGCCGCTTCGTGCGTCCGCAGGCACCGCCGTGGGGGCTGGCCACCCATCTGCTGGGGGGCGTGAACGGTTACCCATCGGCTGCGCCGGCAGCACGGCCGCCACCGAGCGCTTCTTTGGTTGTGCCCACGAAACGCTGTTCGTGTAGCTACTCCAGCGCATGTCACTGCCCCACGACCAGGGCGCTGACGACCAGACCGCCCAAGCAACCCTATCTGATGCAGGTTGCGGCGTAGCGGGAATGGCCGGAACGATGATCACCCGAGTTCGACACTTTGGCCTTTCACTCATTGATTTCTGTACGTTGGCGGGTTCTGTAGTGACACAACAAAAGCTCAAGGAATCAGATTGTTATCTTCGATCTGTCGAACTTGGACGATCAAGGCCCGCAAGGCGTATATACTTTAAATGTCGTTTGGACTCGAAGCCTTGATCTGGATCCGTATGAACTGCCGCGGGTTCGGTCAATATCTTGTTTCAAACTTGTGGGCGTTTGACCACAGAGAGCAGGGGTCGAGAAATGATCGCCAGCCTGTCGCCAAGCAGTACATTCACCGCCGTACGTCAAGAGCGTCCTGATGCATCACTATCGGGTCGGGATACGGCATCCGATGGCGATGCCGCATCGCGTGCCGAAGCGGACGGCACGAGCGAACACAGGAAACCCGGCATGCCATCCAGGGGCCAAGGAGACGGCCAACTCTCCGAAGCCGATCTGCAAAAGTTACAGGTCTTGCGGCAACGCGACCGCGAAGTACGCGCTCACGAAATGGCGCATGTCGCCGCCGGCGGCAGCCTGGTCCGCGGTGGCGCCAGTTTTACCTACGAAGTCGGCCCGGACGGGCAACGTTATGCAATGGGTGGTGAAGTCGGGATTGATACGTCGCCCGGACGCACACCCGTTGAAACTCTGGCCAAGGCAGACCAGATCAGGGCTGCTGCGCTGGCTCCCACCGACCCCTCTGGTCAAGACCGGCAGGTTGCCGCCATGGCTACGCGCATGGCGATGCAGGCCAGAATGGAGCTGGCAACCCAGGGCAACACCAGTGTCAGCCGGAACGACACATCCGGCACGACAGGCCAGCCGACGCTGGCTGCTTATACCGATGCTGTTGCGAGCGAGCAATCGTCGGGGTCGGCCATTGATCTTTTCGCCTGAGATCCGCCATCCTGCCTGCATGCACCCGTTTTCCCGAGGTCGGCCGACAGGAATCAGGAGGCGAGATGAGTAACCGCAGTGCCTTGGGTGAATACGTCTACACCGACGTCGAATTTCGCCAGTATCGCCGCCGCCGGGCGCTGCGCTTGTTGCATACCGGAGTCGGATTCCTGCTTGCCTATGCAATGGCATGGAGTGTTGTTGCACTGACGCGGGGCGACTGGTTAACGTTGATCCTGCAGGGAGTTTCAGTCTGCGGGGGGGCCTGGGTGTGGTTCTGTCTCTGCCGAGGTCAACTCGGACTTGCCGGCCACAGTTATTTCTGCATCGTCATTCCGGTCGTTGCCGGCATGATTGCACTCGAGGGCGTGACGGGTCCATTTCTCAGCATGAGCCACTACCACTTGCTTCCACTGATCGGCGGCGCCTATCTGTTGTTCTTCGAGCACGGGAAGCGTGGGCGACGGGTGTATGTAAGCACCTGTTTAAGGTGATCTCCGCAAA
>NZ_JDST02000142.1:0-4856 GCF_000584975.1 Candidatus Accumulibacter cognatus
GTTACCTATTTCAGTATATCTGCACCTGACCAGCAAGGGGCAGGAAGAGGCGGTGGCTCGCCTCAATGAACTGATGGACGATCTGTGACATGGGCGCCATTCAGGAGATCTTTCGCCGGCACGGACCGGCCTACCTGGCCGAGTTCGGCAAAACCCTGCCCGGCAGCCACGCCCGGGTGATCGAGGCGATCATCGATTGCCGCAGCGCCGCCTGTGGTTCGGTGTTCTATCAGTGCGAGGACTGCGGCGAGCCGCATGTCGCTGCGCGCTGCTGCGGCAACCGCCACTGCCCAGTCTGCCCGTAGGGCAAGGCCGAAGCGTGGCTCGCGCGTCAACTCGATCGGCAGTTGCCAACTCCCTACTTCATGCTGACCTTCACCGTGCCGGCGCCCTTGCGCGAGTTTCTGCGTGGCCATCCGCGTGAAGGCTATGGGGCGCCATTCGCGGCATCCGCCGGGGCAATCAAGGCCCTGGCCGCCGATGACCAGCACCTGGGGGCTGACACGCCAGGCTTCTTTGGTGTGCTGCACACCTGGGGCCGGCAACTCCAGTACCCTCCGCATATCCACTACGGGATACCTGGCGGCGGGTTTGATCGTGCCGATGGCCGCTGGCACGCGGCCAACCGCGGTTTCTTTCTGTCCGTGCGGGCCCGGTCGCCGATCTTCCGGGCGAAGTTCCGCGATGCGATGGACGCCGCCGGCTTGCTCGGAGAGATCGACCCAGCAGTCTGGACGGTCGATTGGAACGTCAATTGCCAGTCGGTCGGCGACGCGCAGGCGAGCCTCGAGTATCTCTCCCGCGATGTGTTCAAGGTGGCGATCTCGGAGGGACGCCTCCTTCGCGCCGATGATACTGAGGGGGTGTTTCGCGATCGCAAGGTGAACAGTCAGCGCGAGCGGACGATGGCACTCCCGCCGGCGGAGTTCATCCGCCGCTTTCTGCAGCATGTCTTGCCCACCGGGTTCATGAAGGTGCGCTACTTCGGCTTTCTCTCGCCGAGTTGCTCCATGAGCATCCCGGAGGTGAAGGGTCGGATTGAACTGGCCCGGGGTTTCGCCGTGAGTGCGGCGGAAGCCGCGGACAATCAGTCCGAGCACCCGACACCACGAGGCCCGATTTGCCCGCACTGTGGCGGGAGGCTGCGCTGCTGTGGTGTGCGGTTGCCGCGTCCCCTGGGCAGTCGGGACTTGTCGCGCCTTGGCGAGATCGGTGGCAAGCCGGTTGGGGCGAGTGCGGGTTGCGGGTCGGGATAGACGCTCCGCCAGCGCGCCACTTCATTTCCTCTTCGTGACGTTCGCCCTGCAGCGGTTTCCGCGAGGGGCGCAGGGAGACTGCCGCCCGCTGCCCGAAAAATGACTGGGGCAACCACTCGCCGGCTCTTGCCACACCGTCGATCGAACCCTGACAACCGCCGCGATGGGTTTGATCGGCGAGTTTTCTGACGCCGCATTCTGACGCGCATCCTCTGCGTGCACTGCTTCGACCGATCCGCTCGAGGCATTCCCCCCTCTCTCTCTGTAGCCAACCGTTGCTCTGCCTGTGGTACCGGGCTTCTTGAACAACGGATTGAGACGACCCTGCGGGTCGTGTCCAATCCTTAGGGGTTAGGCATCACTGCGCAAGAGGGCGCTGGAAGAACGGAGCAACAAGGCCAAGGAGAGTGGAGACGATTAGGACGACTACTCCGGAGAGCGCTGCAGAGTACCAGTCATATGCGGCAAAAGGGGACCGTGGAAGCGCGAATGACCATGCAACAAAAGCGATGGTGGCGGCTGCCATTTCCCAAACCGGCCACGCACCATACGCGGTTGGAAGAGGCTTGCTCGCCTGCTTTAGCTTCGCACCGTACACCAACCAGACGACGATCGGTGTGGCTACTGCAAACGCAATGAAAGCATTCCATTCGCCTTGCGTCGGTTTCGGCCCCGACTGAATTGCACTGATTACTGCGACGTAGAGCGTGATGACCTCAGTAGGTATGTACCCAAACAGCACGTTCAAGGCAGTTTCTACCGCGTTTTTCTGGTTGGCGAGCGTTTCCGTGGGCTTTGGGCCTGCGGTTGGAGGTGTGTTCGCGGCCGCCGCGATCTCCCCTGCATCCTTCGGGACGTCATTTAGTGGAAGCGTGTCCGGCCGCCGAGCTGCGGCTGCATTGGTAAGCGAGTTGATGCTCATGATTTCCCTCTCGTCGGTGGTTGGCAACCAGTGTAGCGTGTGATCGGCGGCGCAGCCACGAATCAGTTGCATTGTGGATGACGCGCCAGCAGCATGGATGTGATGCCTAACGAATAGCGTTTATCTGCCGCGCCGGAAGCGCCGGGTCCAGCCGCAAAAGACTCCGCGGCAGATAAACCTTGTTGGACTGAAGCGCCTCGACGGCGGTACTTATGGGGATTGTAAGCTTCCCGGCCCTGGGGTCAAGCCTTGGGCACTGGTTGCGGCGGTCAGACGGCAGGGTAACGGCTGACGCGCACGGGCCCGTGAGTCGTGGACGCGCTGCAGGAGCCCACGAAACGCTCTCGTGTGCCTGAGACAGCGCCGGAATCGAGCCCTCGGCAGGCGACCGACGAGCCGCGTCCTGGCCACCAGCAGCGCCATAGCCTACGAGAAGCCCGTCGGCAATCGGCTGCGCTTCTCACGGCGACGCCCGAACGCAGAGGTTGGGCGGTGTCGCCGGACGCTGAGGCAAGATCACCGCGGTGAGAACGAAGCGCCCGACTGGACAGTGCGGGCAGCGCGCGTACTCGGCGCGGCCGATGCGCCGGAGGAAGTCCTCGACCGTCGCCGGGATCACGGGATCGGGGGTCGGTACCGACAACGCCTGGCGGGCGAGCGCGAGCTTCTTCCCCTTGGCCGCCGAGGCGAGCAGGCCGTAGTGCCGGATGCGCTTGAAACCGGTGGGCAGGACGTGCAGCAGGAAGCGCTCGATGAACACCGCTGCCGGCAAGCGAAGCACACGTTTGCCCGCCGTTGTGCGCACCCGGAAACGCACCGTCGTCTCATCCCTGTCGACCAGACGCTCGTTCGAAATGGCCACCCGATGCGTGTAGCGCGCCCAGTATTCGAGCACCTGCGCCGGCCCGCCGAGCGGCTGCTTCGCATAGACCACCCAGTCGTGCGTCAGCAACTGGCGGCGCAGCGCGTGCCAGACCTTCTCGTCGGCCAGCGCTTCGGCCAGCGGCTGGCCCGCACTGCGGGCCGAACTCAGCGCCGCCCTGAACTTGCCGCGAAAGACTCTGGACAGCGCTTTGACCGGAAACAGGAAACCGCGCCTGGGCGATGTCCATTCCCCCTCGGCGGTCAGCGCCCCGCCGGCGACCCGGGCGTGCACGTGGACATGCCGTCCGAGATCCTGTTTCCAGGTGTGCAGGACGAGCGAGAACGCCGGCGTGCCGCCGAGCCAGCGCGGGTTGGCGGCAAAGTCGCTGAGGGTCGCCGACGCCACGGCAAAGAGCAACTCGTAGATCGCCCGGGGGCGTTGTCCGATCAGCCCGTTGAGGGCATGCGGCAAGGTAAACACCCGATGGAAGTATGGCACCGGCAAGAGCTCCTGGCGTCGTTTCGCCAGCCAGTCTTCCTTGGCTCGCGTCTGGCACTGCGGGCAGTGGCGGTTGCGACACGAGTGATAGACGTGACGGACAACGCCGCAGCAGTTACAGGTCTCGACATGCCCGCCGAGGAGCGCCGTGCGACAGGCGACGATCGCCCGCCAGACTTTCGCCAGGCCAGACGACAAAGCGCGCCCGGCGAGGAACGCCGGCCCGTGTCGGCGGAAGATCTCGGCCAGGGTCACCGGCGGTGACTCAAGCGAGCGGGGCGAGCAGTTCCAGAGGCGAGGGGTTACCGGTGAGGCTTGAGCGCGCCAGATGCAGATAGCGTGAGGTGGTCGACAGATGGCCGTGGCCGAGCAGGCGGCCGATGCTGTAGAGATCGACGCCGGCTTCGAGCAAATGCGTGGCAAAGGCGTGCCGGAGACCGTGGATGCCGCCCTCGGGGGCGATGCCCGCCGCATGACGTGCGGCGTAGTAGATCCGCTGCGCGGTCTGGATTTCCATCGGCCCCGTGCCCGCCCGGTTCGGGAAAAGCCAGAGCGGCGGCCGGGTGTCGCGCCAGTAGGTGCGCAAGGCGGCGAGCAGGCGCGGCGAGAGCAGCGTGGAGCGATCTTTGCCGCCCTGGCCTTGGCGCACCTTGAGGCACCTGCGATCGGCCGCGCTTTCGATGTCCCCGACTTGCAGTGCGCCAACTTCCGAGACCCGCAGGCCGGCGGCATAGGGGGTCATCAACAGCGTTCGTCCGCGCAGGGTCCTCGCGGAGTCAATCAGGCGGGCGACTTCTGCGCGCGAGAGGATCTGCGGCAAACGCTTGGGCACCTTGGCCATCGGAATGTCGAAGCCCGCTTCCGAGCGGTCCAGGACGCGCCGGAAAAGAAAGCGGAAGGCGCAAGACGCTTGATTGACGCTCGCGTAAGCGAGCTTCTTGTCGCGAATCAGGTGCAGCAGGTAGGCCTGCACCTCGCCGACGCCGAGTTCCGCCGGCGATCGGCCATAGTACTTGGCAAGCTCAGCGACCGCGTCGGTGTAGGCTTCCTGCGTCCGTGCCGCCATTCCTCGCAGGCACATGGCGTCCCGCATGCGCTTACGCAACTCACTCATGACTCTCTCCTCGATGACCGCGGGGACGTCCCCCGCAGCGGGGAGGATCAAGGATTTGTCAGCGATGTGGGAAGCTCGCTGCCGAGCGGTCAGGCGGCTGGCGCGAGGGCGAGGGCGAACTTGCGCAGTGCCGACCAAAAAAGTAAGAAGGCGCCGGAGTGACTACACCAGCGCGCAGCGCTTTAGGTGATTTCCTCATTT
>NZ_JDST02000143.1:0-1127 GCF_000584975.1 Candidatus Accumulibacter cognatus
GGGTGTGATTCAAAGTGATGCAAGCCCCATAATTTCAGCATTTGCCACCAGAGGGAACAGCCATGCTAGCCACTGACCGCGACCAGATGTTGTTGGAGCGCGTCTGAATCGTCATCCTACGTTGCGTGCCCGTATGGAAAGCTTGCTGGGCGTGGTGGAAGACGCTGCCGGAGACTTGGAGAAGGCGGATGCAGCGGAACGTCGAGTGATCGAAGAACTCCGCCAGATGGGCAACGAAGCTCTGGCCGCCTGGGCGGAACGTGGAGTGGAGAAGAGTGTGGCAGTGGCACGAGTGGAGCCTGAGTTACGTTTGGCGGGTAAAAAAACTCTATTGGCACACGACCTTCGGTAAAGTCGATGTGGTAGAACCTCTGTGGCGGAATGGCACACGGATCGAGCGGCGTTTCAGCACCCGTGCGGGGATCAGTTGCCGGGGCAGTTCGCAGCCGTTGCAACGGGTGATGAGTGATTTTGGGGCAGATGCGGCTTTTGGGCGGGTGCCGGAAAAGCTGAAGGAACACGATGGGATCGAGATGCCGGTAAGCACGATTCAACGGATCACCGAACATCACGCGCCAATCATTTGCGAGCAAGAGGCCAAGCGGGAGATTGTGGCCGGGACGATGGCCGGAGTCACCTTTATCGGCGAGATGGATGGTTCGATGGTCCCGGTGGTGGAAATTTCTTCGGATGCCGAAGACAAACGCAAAGGGAAGCGTTTGGCCTGGAAAGAAGTTCGCCTGAGTCTCGTGCATCCGAAAGGCAGCGTCACCCCGATATTTGGTGGAAATTTTGCCGGTGGGGTCGAGGAAAGCGGGCGACAGTGGTGGCGTTGTGCGGCCAAAGCGGGATTTGGCCCGGGGAGTTACCTGCATGCGGTGGGCGATGGCGCGTCGTGGATTGCCACGCAGGAGAAGATCCAATTCGGTGCGCAAGGAGCCTATTTGGTGGATTTCTTCCATCTCTGCGAGTACCTCGGCGAAGCGTCCAAGGTCTGCGCCGCCAATGATCCCCGAGCCTGGTTGGAAGAACAAAAAAGTCGGCTCAAGGCGAACCAATCCGGTGCTGTGCTGGAAGCGTTGGCACCGTTCGTAGAGACCAATAGCGACGACCCCGCCACCGCCTGT
>NZ_JDST02000144.1:0-2562 GCF_000584975.1 Candidatus Accumulibacter cognatus
CGTGACCGCGCACGGTATATCCGTTAGGTGATCAGCGGAGGTGGCGTACTGCCCGCAGCAAATGACGAGCCCTCGCCAAAATGGAGAGAAGTGGGGTTATTAAACCCGGCTCTTGAATTCGTTGGCCTGGTAACTGCCTACGAGCCCGAAGACGCCGTGCTGACGGAAGGAATTTAAGGGCCTCCTTAATAATCAGGATCTCAGCATCGCGGACGCCGACGCAGGGCCAGTACCACCGCGGGTCCCAGCAGCCACAGCACGCCCGGTTCCGGCACATCGGTGATTCGTGCATCGGTGAAGTGACCCGCCTGCAGGCGCAATTGCTCGAGAGACAGGCCCTCGTCACAGGAGAAGCACAGTCGGCCCACCTCCGTGTCCATGCCCAGTGCGAGGTTCGAGAGGTACAGGCTGCCGTCGCCGTCAGTGTCCACTCTGGGCGAGAAGGTAAAGTCCGTCACGCGGCCGCGGCAGGTCACGCAGAACAGCGTACCGATCTCCACGCCACTGATGACCACCGGCTCGTCGGCTTCGAACAGTTCGTCCGGCGGGCACGCGCCAGAATCGGCGAGACCACATCCGAACGACGAGATCTGGCGGAAAGTGCCTGCCACGGTGACATCGAAGTAGCCCGCATCGCCGTGAGTGCCATTGCGCAGGTTGCCGAAGCCGTGGCCGTCGGCCGCCACATCGCCCGCGCGCGCCACCGTCATGGTCAGGCTCGATGCCTCGCGCAGCAGGCGCGTCCGCGGGTCTTCCAGGAGGATCCGGAATGCTGGCGTGTCGATGGGGATCACGTTTGCCTTGAAGCTCGAATCCACCACCGGTGCCACGAAGCCATCCGCATTCAGCTTCAGATTGAACAGCGGTGACGTGGTGCCTTCGAAGCCCAGCAATTCTGCGCTTACTTCTGGCCCCTCGAAGCTTGACTGGCCGGCGAACGCCAGCGACACAGCGCTGTGGATGTCAGCATCCAGCAGGTAGGAAGGCTTCACGAGCAGTTCCGACACGTTGGCGGCCGTGCGCAATTGCAGCGGGGTCGCCGGATCGAAAATGCTCGTATAGCCCGGACCCTGCCACGCGCCGTGCTCGAACACCTGCACGGGCTGGTTGAAGAGGAGTGCCACGCGCGTCTTCGTGGTGATGTCGAACTGCGCGGAAAGCGATGCGGCGAACCCGAGATGACCGTCGAGCAACTGGTAGCTGAAGGGACCCACGCTGCCGTCTAGGGGGGCAGGCCGCGTGCACGCAGAACCTTGTCCAGGCTGTCGCCGACGTCGAAGCCGAGGTTGAACAGTGGCACGGTGCCACCGTAGGAACGCGTGACGTTCGGCACCGCCGGGCCGGCCAGCGGGATCGGCGGGACGGGGCCGATCCCGCTGCCAAGGTCCTTGGTAATGCCGTCGTCGAGCTTAGAGCCGAGGTTGTTCTGCGTGAAGAACGGAATGCGTGCGTTCACGAACTTCGGCAGGTCGGCACTACTACGCTTACAGAGAGGCCCAGCACAGGCTTCGGCGAACACGCTTGGGCCGAGGTTGAGCAGCGCAGACAAAGCGACATCGACACCCCCCAGCTCGAAGTTCACCGAGGGTTTCACGTTCGCAGGGCTCGAACCGAAGAACGTCTTGTAGACATCCAACAGGTCACCTTTCGGATCCTTTGCCGGTAGGAGAGCTGCGACGGTAAACTTCGTGTCCGTTGCATCGGCCAGACGGCTGGTGGGTGTCAGAGAAAAGCTTCGCCCTGCAACGGCCGCATAGTCGTCCGGATAGTCGAACTTCTGCCGCACGGGCAACGCGAGGTCGAATGTACCACCGGTGAGGTAGGCATCCACGCCGATACCCACGCTGCCATTCGCGGACACACCGACCGCCAACGGGCCGAAGGACTGACGGTATGCATCGATGTCGAACGGTGTCCTCAGATCGAACTGGCCGCGCGCGGAGAACGTGTTGCTCGCCGCAAACGCGTTCTGCGAGCGCGCCACGAACACGACATCGGCCTCGTATTTAGCTGCGTTTGCCTGCGGTGCGGCGCCGAGGACGAACAAGGCGGCCGCTGCCGCGAGCACGCGGCGAACGGTGCGGATTCGATTGCCGGAACTCGCGGGCATGACCTCCGGCCTGATGACATCTCTCGCGTGCTGATCCCGGTTTTTCCGAATAGCCCCCTGGAATCGGAGGCAGGAACAGCAAGCGGGCCCAGCACCCAAGCCCAATATCCGCGGATCCGATGTGGCAAATGCAAGTGTCTTCATTTGGAACTCCAAAGTATCCATAGAGGGTCCAAACTGAGCAAACACCGTGCCATGGTTGAGCATGATGACGCGCCCTGGATTGGTTTTCATTGCACTTCATGCGGTTAGCGCGAATGCTTGCGCTGTCAGCCGCTGGCAGGGAGCGAAAAGATCCCCGCTGTTCCGTTATCGCCAAGGGGAACTGTAAAAATTTTCGACACCTGCCAGGCCGGTAACGCGATACGACAGCGCTGATGTGAGCGTCTCGGGATTTCATCCTGGAATTCCAGCGAGGTATCCAATGGCTATGCTATACCGTGCGCGGTCAC
>NZ_JDST02000145.1:0-2209 GCF_000584975.1 Candidatus Accumulibacter cognatus
TGTTACCTATTTCAGTATAGCCGAGATCGAGCAGGCCGGCCAGACCGACGACGACGTTCAGGCCCCAGCCGAGCATCACGTAGATCAGCACCGTGGTCGCGGTATCGACGACGTAGCGGTTCTCGGAAAAAACGATCGGCAGCACCAGCGAAACGCCGAGTGCGATCCAGCCGACCCAGGTCAGCAGCGGGCTGCTCGCCAGGCGGCGCCCGCTGACCGCCTCTACGGCCTGTTCGCGTATTTGCCGGCGTGCCCGCAGGTGGTCGAGGGCATAGCGCAGCAGCAGGCGGCCGGCGAAGCATACGGCGACGAATGAACATAGCGCCGGCCAGCGGGTGGTGATGCGTAGCGCGCCACCCTGGTCGACGGTGCTCAGGCCGATCATCGGGATGCCGAGCAGCAGGGCGATCAGGGCCAGCGCCGCGGCGTCCTTGAGGCGCTCGGCCGGGGTGACGCCGGGGTGGGCGAGAACGAGTGTTGCCATCAGACTTTCTCCACTTCAGGACGGCCGAGCAGGCCGGAAGGGCGGAACATCAGCACCAGGATGAGGATGCTGAAGGTGGCCACATCCTTGTACTCGGCCGACAGGTAAGCGGCCCAGAACGCTTCGATCAGGCCGATCAGGAGGCCGCCGAGCATCGCTCCCGGCAGCGAGCCGATGCCGCCGAGGACGGCGGCGGTAAAGGCCTTGATGCCGGCGACGAAGCCGATGAAGAAATCGACGACGCCGTAATAGACCGTGACCATCACGCCGGCGACGGCGGCGAGCGCCGCGCCGAGCATGAAGGTCAGCGAGATCGTGCGGTCGACGTTGATCCCGAGCAGCGCGGTCATCGTCCGGTCCTGCTCGCACGAGCGTTGCTGGCGGCCGAAGGAAGTCTGGGTGATCAGGTAGGTGAAGCCGGCCATCAGCGCGACGGTGACGAAAACGATCAGGATCTGCGAGTAGGCGAGGCGGACGGTGAAGCCGTCGACCGTCAGCAGATCGATGCCGCCGACGAGAACCGGCGCGATCGGCTTGACGCGTGCCCCTTGTGTCAGTTGCACCATGTTCTGCAGGAAGATCGACATGCCGATCGCCGAGATCAGCGGCGCCAGTCGCGTCGAACCGCGCAGCGGCCGGTAGGCGATGCGTTCGACCGTCCAGCCATAGACCGAGGTGAACAGCACGGCGACCAGCAGCACCAGCAGCAGCGAGAGCGGGATTGAACTGATCCCGAAGCTGGCCAGCATCGTGAACACGGTCACGGCGATGAAGGCGCTGACCATGTAGATGTCGCCGTGCGCGAAATTGATCATCCCGATGATGCCGTAGACCATCGTGTAGCCGATGGCGATCAGGCCATAGACCGCCCCCAGGGTCAGTCCGTTGATCAGTTGCTGAAGTGCGAGAGCCATGGTCCTCCTCCTTGTTGCCTGCGTGAAACGCAGGGCTCAGCGGTGCGGACGGCATGCCTGCCAGGTGTCCGCGTCAAGCACATTGTCAAAACTTTGTTGGCTCCGGGATGCCGAGGTCACGGCAAATCTTGATTGCCAAGAGGTTGCTGATCTCGTTGTGCCTTGGAACTGCGCTTCGCCTGTTTGTGCTTACGTTGCACCACCAGGAATGACTACCGCCCTCGCGCAGCAATGCGCATTCATGCGCCATGAGGTGTGACAGCAAGTCACGCCGTTTCATAGAGCAATTGGCAATTCTTCAAACCTTTTGCCAGCCGCATCGAGTGCCTCTGCGCGATTGAAGTCAATGGCTTCGATCAATGTCTCGCGTAGTGACTGTAACAACGCTTCGCGCGAAGATTCCTGACAATTTACGCCAGGCACTTCTTCTATCCAGCCGATCCACCAGTCGGCATCCTGCTTGATTACTGCGGTGTAGCTTCGGTTCATGGTGCGTTCTCCTTTACCCCCCAGGGTCAGTCCGTTGATCAGTTGCTAAAGTGCGAGAGCCATGGTCCTCCTTCCTTGTTGCGTGCGATGTGACCGCAGGTCACGCGGCTTTACTGGGCTATCGGCAACTCGATCAGGAATACTTCGTCTCCCGGGACAGCTACAATAGCCCCTGTGCGGAGTTGTACTAAACGCTTCTTGGCCACTAATGCCCATTTCTTATCAATACCTGGTTCCGGTGGACTAAGGTGATCTCCACAAATCATTATACCAAGCAAGCCGGTCGGATCAAGATGTCACACTTGGGTAGAAGCGGGTTTCG
>NZ_JDST02000146.1:0-2284 GCF_000584975.1 Candidatus Accumulibacter cognatus
CGAGTGTCTAAACTTCAGTTTTGAAGGACACCCTATGTCGGATGATGGTAGAAAAGCCTTCGGGCCACTGTTGCGAAGAACCGGTTACAGTCACGTTGCTAAAGCCGCAGTTCAGGAAACGACGCTATGCATCAAGGAAATGCATGCGGCCATTGCCGACCAGTCTTTCGACGTCCTGCGGCGAATTCCTCTGCTTTCTTGGCCGGCTCAAATAGTGCAAGCTGCCCATGAAGCCATTTCAGCAGGCGTCTACGCTGCAATTTTCCACGGCAGCGGAGCTTTGCTTGACGTCGCTGCAATCCTCGAAAGGCAGCATCCATCCCCGGATAAACCGCCAGGGCGCTTTGCGAGTGGCCTGCACAGCGCACTCAACGGCGCTTTCGGAGATCATCTTGCGGCTAGCAACAACCGGCTGGCGATCAACATGGCGATACGGGTGAACGGAAAGGTCGTGCCGCTGGACACCGATGCGCTGCGCAGTGCTTTTCCCGGCGCGGGCAGGCGCCTTTGCGTTTTCGTTCACGGACTAGGATGTGACGAACATTGTTGGGAATGGGGCGATCCCAGCGAAGCTGCCGCCACATATGCCAGTCATATTGGGTGCCAAGTCCAAACTGAATGGGCCTGTACTCCACTCTACCTGCGCTATAACTCAGGTCTGCCGATTGCCGAAAATTGCGCGCAACTGGCGGTTCTACTCGATAATTTGCTGGCGGTCTGGCCGCAACCGGCCAGCGAATTACTGATCATTGGTCACAGCATGGGCGGCTTGATTGCCCTTGGCGCCTGCGATCAGGCGATGGCGCTGGGGATGTCATGGCCGCAGTCGACAAGGATGGTGATTTGCCTCGGATCACCACACCTCGGATCACCGCTCGAGCGACTCGGGCAGTTGGCAACCGTGGGGTTGAAACTCACTACAATCACCCGCCCCCTCGGGAATATTGCCGCCAAACGCAGCCAAGGCATCAAGGATCTGCGCCGTGGCCCAGGGGCTCCACGGACGCTATCCAAGCCGCACACGATTGCTTTCCGCTTTTTGGGTGCCAGTCTCACCGAAGACGTCGAGCATCCGATTAGCGAATTCCTTGGCGATGGGCTGGTGCCGCTGAGTAGTGCAATCGCGCATGAAATCACGGGTGACGTCCAGTGCGCCAGGCTGGGTAAACTCGGCCACCTGAGAATGTTGAACGACACGCGCGTCCATCGGCAGATTAGGGAATGGCTCGGCGTGCTGGGCGCGCCGGCAGAATGTTGATGCAGCGAGGACTGGCTCCTCAGTAGTGGGATCTCAGGCAGGACAGGTGGCCAGACGGATTTCCGGCACCTCCCAGATGCGTACTCCGAGTGGCGGGTCTTCCACCGCCCGGATCAGTGCACTGGTCATCTGTTCGATGTCGACTAGGCCGAAGCGACGTGCTGCCGTGCGTGTCAACGGCAGGTACTCGAACAGGCGGTAGGCCGGGAGAAGCAGCAACGGCCAGCGGTGGCCGGGGCCGAGCACATACCAGGGGCGCAGAAAGCTGGCTGCGATGCCACTGGCGCGGATCAAGGTTTCGGCCTCGGCACGCGCATTTACGTAAGCTCGCATCACCGGTGCCGGTTGGGCAACGCTGAGATAGAGCAGGTGCTTCACCCTGGCCTTCATCGCCGCGCTCAGCGCCGCGCGAGCCGAGACGAGATCCACCTTCTGGAATTCCATAGCCTTGGCCGGTCCAGGGTGGGCAACCCCCACGAGATGGACCAAGGTATCGGCCCCATTGATCTGTTGCACGTAGCTCGGGGCATCGAGCGCATCGCCGATGACGATGCGGCAGCCGGGCGTAAGCCGGTGTGCCGACTTCGGTCGTGTCAGCGCCGCGACCCGATGGCCACGTGCGAGCAATTCCGGAATCAGGTGGCTACCGATGTAGCCGGTGCCGCCGGTCACGAAGACGTGCATTCTGCCCTTGTCTGAGGTCTCGATGGGTAACTCAATGTTTTTCTATACGGACAGAATCGTCTCATGGATGCACAACTTCAGCCCAGTGCGAGCTGAGAAGATGAACAGTGAAGTGGATTGTGCCGGAAACGACGTTATAGTACGGCTGCTTTTGATTCCCTGGTTTTTTCCTGGAAAATGTCATCGGACAACCTATCATGAAGGTGTCAGCAGCTGCTTTGGAGACATCGCGGTACTGACAGAGCAGAGCGAGCAGACTGCGCGGAATGGGCGGTTTGTGGCATGTCTTTGTGCTGACATTTTCATTGAGGAGCTTTGTCATGAGTATACCGTGCGCGGTCA
>NZ_JDST02000147.1:0-2821 GCF_000584975.1 Candidatus Accumulibacter cognatus
GTTGCTCGAGAAAGGCGGCTGCGTTGATGGACGCAACGGGCAAGGGTATAGCTAGCACATCGGCGTGGGCTGTATAAAGCGTGGAAAATCTGCTAATAAGCGAAGTGTGTACTGAGCGGATGTATAACGCGAGCGTTCATACACACGCCCAGCGCACACTTCGGAGTCAAGCAGATCCCTCTTGGTGGGTCGTCCGGCGGTGGGCATGGAGACCTTCCGGCTTCCCCCGCCCCCTTTCCCGTTCAACGCGTCGCTGGAGCACACTCGCCGCCTTACGGCGTCAAGGTGCTCACCTCCAACGTTGTGCCTCTCATGCATAAGCTCGATTGGCAGCCTGAGGAAGAACATCGATGAGAGCAGCTCGCCGTCAGCCTTCTGCAACGATCGGCCTACTTGGCGCTGCGCGGCGACCCGGCCAATGCCGTGTAAATACCCAGGCCTATGAACACGCCGCCTCCGAGGCGGCGACCTAATCGGCCCACCCCTTTACCGTGCAGGACGGGTGCAACCACGGCGGCGGCGAAAGCGTAGGCGCTGTCTGTCACGGCAGCGATTGCCACGAAGAGGAAACCAAGCATCACTCCCTGAAGCATCGGCGGCGCCTCTGGGCTCAGAAACTGGGGCAGGAACGCGGCAAAGAATACAGTGGTCTTGGGATTGAGCAGGGCAACCACGAAACCTTCATGGAACACGCGACCCAGTGGTGAGGCGGCAGTGGTGGGGACAGCGCGCTCGGCCGGGGGAGAACGGAGCATTTGTACACCCAGGTAAATGAGGTAGAGAGCGCCAGCATACTTGACCATGGAGAAGGCCAGGGACGAGACCGAAAACAATGCGGCAAGGCCGACCGATGCAGCGATGGCGTTGCCAAGGTTGCCGAGCGCGACGCCGGCTACCGACACCAAGCCGAAACGGCGGCCCTGCACGAGACTGCGTGTAACGATGTAGAGCACACCGGGGCCTGGTGTGACCGCGAGGACAAAGCTCGCCACAAGAAATGCGGAGAACAGCGGCCAAGGTGGAAATAGATCGGTCATTGCGACAACCTTGAATGATGTTCCACCATCCTCGGAACGGGAAGTTCGGGATGACGGTGGCGGTCGGGAAGCAGTCGTACCAACCAGGGGTACAGGTTGTGCCGCTGCGTGACCACACGCCTAATCCGGAAAACGAGAAAAGGGTCAGGTATTTCTACCTAACCCTTCACCTTGATTCTATTGGCGCGCCCGGAGCGATTCGAACGCCCGACCCCTTGGTTCGTAGTTAGGTACAGTGGCTTTTTTTGACACTTCCTGAAACATCCTGAACGCCTCAAAAAAATGTAACTTGTTGTTCTAGTATAAAAACTCGTCTATACTGTGTCTCAAGGGGTGTCAAGGAATGCCGCACTGAATCAATCCAACTTGTACCCTGACTTGTACCCGGAGAGGTCCCGAAGGGAATATCTTCACAAAGGGAGTGTACAACATGGGCAAGTACAACGTGAAAAGTCTTGAAGCTGCTGCCGCCAAGGTCGTTACGGGGGAACGATACTTGTCTGACGGCGATGGGTTATATCTGCGGGTTCGCGCAGGGGAAGCGAGGCAGGTTTGGTTCTACCGCTACACCATGAACGGACAACCCCGAAAGATGCAACTTGGCGTGTACGGCGACATGGGCCTAGCTGCTGCGCGAGTCGGGGCAAATGAGCTATCAGCCATGCGTCGTCAAGGTATAGATCCTGTTCTGGCTAAAGAGGCCGAAGAAGCGGCTAAGGCAGCAGCCACGATTGCGGCGGCTGCAGCAGCGGCAAAGGTTGCTGCCCGGCTTACAGTACGGGCCTTGCTTGATCGGTGGCAGGCTGACTATCTCTCGCACAAGCGCAAAGATGGGGGTGCCGAGATACGGCGTTCGTTCGGCAAGGATGTTCTGCCAGTACTGGGCGCGGTTCCTGCTGAGGACGTGACCCGAGGCATGGTGGCTGCCTTGCTGGATAGCGTCGTTCGTCGGGGATCGCCGGTCATTGCCAATTACTTGCTTGCCGACATGAACCAGATGTTCAACTTTGCAAAGGCCAGACAGATCATTGAGGCGAACCCTTGCGATGGATTGAACAAAGCTCAGTTTGGCGGCGCGAAAGTTGAACGTGACCGCGTTCTGAGCGAAGCGGAAATCAGGGAGCTACGCGCCAAGATTCCAGAGGCGAAACTCCAGAAGCGCACAGAAGCCGCGCTATGGATCATGCTGGCCACTGGCTGCCGGGTAGGGGAAATCAGCCAAGCACGTTGGTCTGCTGTCGATCTGGAGGGGAAGGTCTGGACGATTCCTTCCGATGTTGCCAAGAATGCCAAGGAGCACCGCATCTATCTGTCAGATTTTGCCGTCAAGTGGTTCGAAGTGCTCAAGCCAACGTCGGGGAATTCTCAGTGGGTGTTCCCCGCAGAAAACAAGGAGGACAGCCATGTGTGCGTGAAAAGCATCACGAAACAGATCGGTGACAGGCAGCGCGAAGGCGCGCCGATGCAGAACCGTAGTTTGGCTGTCGCGTCGTTGAAACTGACTGGCGGCGATTGGACGCCCCATGACTTGCGGCGAACGGCGGCAACACTGGCCGGCGAGCTTGGAACGCCCCCCTACGTGATTGAGAGGATGCTGAACCATCAGCAGAGGAACCCGCTTGAGCGCATCTATCAGCGGCAATCGTTGGAAGCGGAACAGCGGAAAGGCTGGCGGCTGCTAGGGGAACGGCTCGAACTGCTGACCAGCGGCGCATCAAACGTGGTCACGCTCAAGCGTACAACTTGATATACGGCGCCTGGCTCGCGGCGATCTGATCGAGAAG
>NZ_JDST02000148.1:0-7053 GCF_000584975.1 Candidatus Accumulibacter cognatus
TGCCGCGCGGCCCGGCGCAGCGACCGCGCGCGCGGCGAACGGCGAGTCATCGACGACCCACAGCCGCAGACCGCCCCGGCCGTGCCGCCGGCGCACTTCATCCAGCAACTGGCGGTAGTCGGCGTCGTAGGGAACGAGCCGGTGCGCGAGATCGACGACGACGTCCATCTCGCCCCCCCAGCGGCGCAGCAGCCGCCGCGGCAGGCGCTGCGGCGAGCGCAACAGCGACAGTTCGCCGACCAGGGCCGGCACGTCGAGCGGGCCGCACCGTGGCGACGCCAGCGCCCGCTGCAACGCCGGCCACAGGCGCGTGCGGCCGACCAGCGGCGAGTGCGGCGCGCTGCCGGATCGCCGCGGCTGGCAGTCGAGGCGGGTCAACGGCGGCAAGGTCTCGCGCTGGGGTGCTGTCTCCGCTTCATCGACGGCGTACTCGACGAGCGCGAAATGCGCCGCCGAGAGGGGCGGCCGGCGCCCGACCTTGGCGGCGGAAGTCTGACGCGGCCCGGCGCTGCCGGCGTCGGCCGCTGGCTGTTGCCGTTCGCCGGCAGGCAGATCGCTTCGTTGCTCCGGCTCCGGCTGCGGATGCAGGTCGAGGAGGAGGGCGAGCGGCGCCAGGGCGGCTTTGATCGCCTTCTCGCTGCCAGGCGGTTCTGCGCCATGGGCGGCGACGGCCGCGCGCAGCAGGTCGGCGCGGCCGGCGAAGCCGTGACTAACGGTCATGACTTTGCAAAACACCCCTGATCATGAAAGTCATGACCGTTTCCCTCTCCCCCGACCCCTCCCCCACCAGTGGGGAGGGGAGATTCGTGAGTCGCTGACGCGACTTTCACATTAATCATTCAGCCGCGCTCCGCCGGCGACCCGGCGAGGCCGTCGATCGGCGCTCGCGTCTGCGACACGCCGGTTTGGCCGGCAACGACTCCGTGCTTGAGATAGCCGTACGCCGAGAGGCGGCCGAGCCATTCCTGCTGGACGCCGGTCTGGCCCGGAAAGAGTTCGTGCAGCGCGTAGAGCAGGTCGAGGTATTCGGCGAGGCCGGGCGGCGGCAGGTTGATGTGGCTCACCTGCTGCCGGTCGCTGACCAGTTGCTCGGCCGCTTTTTCGAGGATCACGGCGGCGATCAGCTCGGCGCGTCGCGGACTGGCCGTCGGCGAGGTCGCGGGCAATTCCGCGAAATGCGCCGCGCCACGTCTGACGAGCCAGTCACGATAGCTCATTCCGGGGTCCGGCTGCTGCGTCAGGACGATGCAGCGGCGCAGGAAGGCCGCCGGCAGTTCGCGCTCCTCGTTGGTGGTGATGACGATCAGCGGCGGTTTCGCGTTCGGGCCGCCGATCGGCTGCGCCAGGGGCTCGACGCGGAAGCTGCGCTGCGCCAGGACTTCGAGCAGGCTGTTCGGCAGGTCGCTGTCGGCCTTGTCGATCTCGTCGATCAGGACGACGTGCCCGTCCGGTGCCGCCGGATCGATGCTGCGCTCGTCGGCGGCAAGGAAAGGCTGCGCCGACTCCCAGCCGAAGGCTTTCCAGAGCGCGCCGGGCCGCCAGTAACGCGTCGGGTCGGCGAGCTCGGCGCTTGCGCCGGCCTGCGCGTCGGCGAGCCGGCGAACAGCGTCGAAACGCGCCAGCAGTTCGGGCGGCTCGAAGCGCGGATGGATCGTTTCGGCGTGCAGGCGCCAGCCAAGGGCCTCGGCCGCAGCACGCGCGAGCTGCGTCTTGCCGGTTCCCGGCTCGCCCCGCACGAGCAGCGGCCGGCGTGCCGCGTAGGCCAGCGTCAGCGCGTCGATTTCGGCCGCCGACCACTGGTGCCAGGCGCGCGCCTGGCCGGGAGACTCCCGGAGTTCCTGGACGGTGCCGGCCTGCAGCTTGGTGAACGGAGATTTTGGGACGGCGGTTGCGGTCATCGCTTTGCCTGTCGGTCAGTTGAAGAGCGCGAGAAAAGCGGGCCAGGACTGCTTGAGCCCAGACCAGACGGGGGCGAGCGTTTCGACGATGGTGCGGCCGTTGCTCAAGGCCTTGGCGCTCTTCTCGACACCGTCGAGACAGCGTTTGACGAGTTTGGCGTCGGACTCCGAGCGCCCTTCTCCCTGCAACACCGTGCGGACTTCGTTCAGTTCCTGCACCATCAGCCGACGCTGCTCCGCGTCCTCGGGCTGCGCGCTGCAGCCGTCGATCGCCCGTTGCACGGCCACCAGGGCCTGTAGCAGTTCGACGGCCGGCACGCCGATGACGATGTCCCTGGCGGCAGCTTGCGCCCCCGGGGCGTTGGCCTGTGCGACCGTGCCGACGGGGGCGTTGAAATGCATCGTCAGATGGGTGACCGCCGGTGCAGCGGCATGTTCCGATTCTCTTTCGGGCATCTTTTCCTCCTGTTTCTTCACGTTCTTGAGCGAAATGTCAAAAATCGGACCGAGCGCGTGCAGCAGGCTGTCCTGCATTTGTCTTGCCCAGAGCGGCATCGCGTCGTCGGCCCGCTGCTGGAAGAAAGTCCGGAGTTCGAACTGCTCCTGCAGATCCTTCAGAAGTTCCGCCCGCTTTTCCGCACTCTGGAAGCGGCCCGCGGCATCCGTGCTCACCACCAGCGCCGCACCCAGCTTACGGGCGCGAAGTCGAATGAAGGTGCGCAGGTAGTCCGGGTCATACTCCTGACCTGTCTGCAACTCGCGCCGCTCGATCGTTGCCAGCAGTTCAGACGCCGAGAGCGCCGCGCCTTCTTCGCCCGGCACACCAGGTTCGGGAACCGGATGGACGAGGCGGAAGACATTCTCGGGCTGCGGGCTCCCGGCCGAGAAACAGAGTCCAAATCCCAGCCGAACTGCAGCCTCGATGCAGGCAACCAGATGCTCTGAACTCCTCACGGGGTCGTGATCGCGATGCGCGTCGGCATCGACCTTGGCCCTGACGTAACGCTCGGCGGCGACCAGCGCGCAGCGGACGATGGCGCTGCAGACGATGCCTTCGGCCTCGGAAACCGCCGCTGCGGCGGAGAAACCTTTCGCGGCTCTGGCTTCGAAAAATCCCCGGGCGCCCAGCAGAACCTCGAGAGCGGGCCTGTCGCATGCGATGGCGAAGACGCGCTCGGCGGTGAACGGCGTCGCCGTCTCCAGATCCTGGAACAGGTCGGCGCGCGTGAAGCTCTGCTGTAAGCGCAAGCTTGCCCAGTTGTCATTCAGGTAACTCCGGAGCAGCTTCTGCAGCTCGGTCATCGCCGGCGCAGCGGCGGGCTGCGGCGGCCCCGGCGACGGTGGCTCGGCGGGTGCTGGCTGCCGCTGCAGCGCCTTGAGAACCTTCACCTTCAGATCCTCGGCGGTGGTGAACAGCGCTGCCCGCGGGATATTGTTCGCCCCGGACGACAGGCGCTCGCGAAACGCCTTGATCAGCGAAGGATCATTCTCCTGCGTATAAAGATCGGTCCGGGAGACCGGGATGGCATCGTCTTTCCGGACGAAGACGAAACAACGCAGACCCGCTGCCAGCGCCGCGTCGAACTCGAGTTCGGTGATCGACTTCCCCTGCCCCGGCGGAACGAATCCATAGCGCAGGCCGACGATGCCGATGTAGATCGTGCACGAGGCGAGGTCGGCGACGCAGCTTTGCCAGAGCGGTCTTGGGTCGGCCTCGTAGCTCTCGACGATCGTGTAGTCGCCGCTGAGGACCTCCTTGACCGCCCGCCGTTCGTCCTGCAGGTCGAACAGCGTCGAAGACAGATAGAGTCGCATGCCTTGCTGCTCCCATGATAAGCGTTCAGTCCGGGTGCGCTGCATTGGCTCAGGATTCGTCGAGGCCCTTGCCGGAAAGTATGGACCTGAAATCGTCGGGCCGCTCGCCCGCTGCAGCATGCCCCCTGCGCGCCCGCATCCTTCCCGGCCGCCTCGGGAACTCCCGCAAGCCCCGGAGCGAGTCGCCCAGGAATCGTACTGGCTGTATGGGTTTCAAATGTACCGGCCCGGAGGCAGGCGTGCAAGCCCCAAGCCAGGCAAAGAGCTGCGGCATCCCCGGTCGATTGATGGGATACTTGTCGTACTCGGGGATGCCGCTCGGTCGGGTAGCACGCCTGGCGACTTCCCGATCGCTCACCCGTTCCTGTCCGACAGGGGGGATGGGCTGTCCCGCGCGCCAGGCCGGCAAGCGTCATCCTGCACCTTTCTGGTCTGCCGCGGCATCCACCTTCCCTGGGGCTGAACAGTCAACACACCAGGCTCGATTCATGTGAATGCACTCAACGCCCCAGATTCAGATTCGGCATTCCAGGACCTGCAACCGGCATGGCAGCGGCTGGACAGACTCTTGCAGGCGGCCGTTGCGGCAGCCCAGTCCGTCTATGGACCCGCGGCGGCGGCTGATCCTTACCGGGGGCTATACATCGGACTCGGCGAGGTGGAGACCTTGCTGGCCCGTCAACCCGGTATCCCGGTGCTGCAGAATGCTGCACGTGAGCTGCCGTTGTCGGAAGCGCTGGGCGAGCGGTGTCGTCTGCGGCGCCTGGCAAGCGCGTTCCAGCTATCGCCGTTCGATCTGGATCTGCTTCTGGTCGCCCTGGCGCCGGAAGTGGATCTGCGTTACGAACGGCTCTATGCCTACCTGCAGGACGATGTGACGCGCCGTCGACCGAGCATCGATCTGGCTTTCAATCTGCTCTGCACTTCGCCCGAGGACAAGCTGGCCAGGCGCGCCCATGTCGCAGCCGCTGCCCCTCTGTGCCGCCATGCCCTGCTTTCCCTGCTCGCTGATCCTCAGCAACTCCGGCCGCCGCTGCTGGCGCAGTATCTCAAGCTGGATGGACAGATCATCGCCTACCTGTTGGCTGACGACAGCCTCGACGCCCGTCTGACTGCGTGCTGTGAATGGGCTGAACCGACGGCCACTTTCGCCGACCTGCCGGTCGGCAGCGAGCTCAAGAAGGCCATTACGGGAATGGCAATCCAGGCCAGGGAAAGGCAGCAACCGCTCAGACTCTACCTGCAGGGACCACCAGGCGTCGGCAAACGCGGGCTTGCCGAGGCGCTGGCCGTTCTGCTCGGGGTACCTTTGCTGGTTGCCGACCTGGCGCGCACACCGATTGACGTGGATGAATTCACAGCGGTGCTGACCGTGCTGTTCCGCACCGCCCTTCTCCAGGAGGCCATGCTGTATTGCACCGGCCTCGACACGCTGCTGGCCGGTGAGCACGCCCGGCGGTATCAGGATCTGCTGAACAGGATCGGCAGCCATGCAGGCGTAGTCATTCTGGCCGGTTCGCAGGCCTGGCGGCCCGCCGCCGACCCGACCAGGACGATCCAGGCGATCCGCTTCCCGGCGATCGATTTCTGGCAACGACGGTCGTACCTGCAGACCTGCCTGGCAGCGAACGGCATCGCGCTGGCAGCGAACGAGCTGGAGGCCCTGGCCGGGCGCCTGCAGTTGACGCCCGAACAGATCTCCGGAACCGTTGCCGGCGCGGTCCATCTGGCGCGTTGGCGTGACGCCCTGACAGCGACGCGACCCGACGAAACGCCGAACAGCCAGCCTACGCTCGCCGAACTGTTTGCCGCCGCCCGCGCCCAGGCCGATCATCATCTGCACGATCTGGCACGCAAGATCACGCCCAGATACACTTGGGACGATCTGGTCTTGCCGGCCGATGAACTGGCTCAGCTCCACGAAATCTGTCAGCAGGCCAAGCACCGCCATACCGTCTACGATCAATGGGGTTTCGGCCGCAAGCCTGCTCTCGGCAAAGGGCTGAACGTCCTGTTCTCGGGTCCGCCAGGCACCGGCAAGACAATGGCTGGCGATGTCATCGCCAATGAACTATCTTTAACGCTATACAAGATCGATCTCTCTCAGGTCGTCAGCAAGTACATCGGCGAAACCGAGAAGAACCTCGAACGGATCTTTACTGCCGCCCAGAGCACCCATGCAATCCTCTTCTTCGATGAAGCCGATGCCTTGTTCGGCAAACGTTCCGAAGTCAGGGACGCGCACGACCGCTACGCCAACATCGAAGTGGGCTACTTGCTGCAGAAGATGGAAGAATATGAAGGAGTTGCCATCCTGGCGACCAATCTGCGCAGCCACATGGACGATGCCTTCGTCCGCCGGATGCATGCCATCGTCGAGTTCCCGTTCCCGGACGAGCTGCACCGGCGCCGCATTTGGGAAGTCATGTTGCCACCCGAAGCGCCGCTGGCAGAGGATGTGGATTTGGCGGTGCTGGCTCGCGAGGTCAGGCTAGCGGGCGGGAACATCAGGAACATCGTGCTGACGGCGGCGTTTTACGCTGCCGACGCCGGCGAAACGATCGGGATGTCGCATCTGCTGCGCTCGGCACGGCGGGAGCATCAGAAAATTGGGCGAACGTGGAATGAAGTGAAGTGAAACGCGTCAATGATGTCAGCAGCGGGGGGCTCGGCAGTGAGGACAAGGACTGTTCACAAGGGCAATGACGAAATCTCGACGACGGCACAGGTCAGGCAGCGCTCGCTGCAACCTGACCCGATCGCCAGGCCGCTGCAAGAAGCCGGTGCGTTGCAGAATCTCCAGCGCACGCACGGCAATCGCTTTGTGCAGCGGCTCCTGGCCCAGCGTACACAGGCCCATGGGGAATCCGTGCCTGCTCCAGGCGTGGAACAGGCCATCCAGCGTTCCCTTGGCCACGGACAACCCCTGGAAAGCGGCGTGCGCACTCGCATGGAATCCGCTTTCGGCGCCGACTTCAGCGGTGTGCGGGTGCACACCCATGCAGAAGCTGACACGCTCAGTCGAGCGCTGAGCGCACGGGCCTTTACCACCGGCAAGGACATCTTCTTTGGCCAGGGAGAGTACAACCCGCAGAGTTCGGCAGGACGGGAGACATTGGCTCATGAACTGACGCATGTGCTGCAGCAAGGCGGCAGCACGATTCAGGCTGAACTTTCCGTCAGTCAACCGGACCACCCCTGCGAACAGGAGGCGGACCGGGTCGCGCGCGCGGTCATGCAACAGGAGGAACAGACCAAGCCAGACACGGCGAGCCACGCGCCGATACCGGGTGAGCTGGTGCCGCCGCCCGTTGCTGGCAAGATATACTGAAATAGGTAA
>NZ_JDST02000149.1:0-2520 GCF_000584975.1 Candidatus Accumulibacter cognatus
TGCGAGACGACAAAGCGCCCGCGACAGCGCCTACCAAAGGCAGCCGCCAGCACCGAAAAATGCCATTCGAGTCTGTTAAAGTAGAATTAATGTGGAAGTCGCGTCAGTGACTCACGAATCTCCCCTCCCCCCACACGTGGGGGGAGGGGACCGGCCATGACTTCCATGATCGGGGGTGCCTGGAACTGGAAAAGTCATGACCGTTAGGCACACGCCATGCATCCAACCGCAATACAGTACTACCTCGAGATGGATTCTGCTGCACAAAAGCGAGTTCAGGTCTTGCTGTGTCAACAGGCATTACAGGTCTGGGAGCAACTCGTTCCCACAAACTTGACGTATCGAGAATCGGTGGTTGGAACGGAGCAGGAACTGGATGCAAGCCTCCCGCGAGCCGCATTGGTTGCCGTCGTTTCGGGTCAGAATGCAAAGGCGATCAAGGCAAGGTACCTGGAGCCCATCGTGGCGCTGGAGGATGAAGACATCGTGCTACCCAAACGCGCCGAGTTTGCCTACTACGCCATCTACAACCTGTTCTCTGCGCAGGTCCTTCAACAGCCGCTGGATCCCTGGCTTGTGCCAAATCAGGCACTTGCCGCCATGGGTGACGAAGCGGCGGCGTCCGCATGGGAACGTGCGCTCGGTGCGCCCTAACGGTCATTACTTTTCCAGGCAGACCCGCTCATCAGGCGAACGCAACGCCACTACGCACTGTCAGATCACCATCTGAGTCAAGCGTGCATCTGTCCGGAGGTTCGACATGCCCCACTCGCCATTCAATACCTTGACCCGCTTCACGCCTCCCGGCCAGACGGAGGTCCTGTTCTATTCCTTGCCCACCCTGGCGGCTGCCGAGATTGGCAATGTGCCTCGTTTACCGGTGTCGCTGCGCATCGTTCTCGAAGCGCTGTTGCGTCACTGCGATGGCCAGCGCGTCAGCGAGCGACACATCCTTGAACTCGCCGAGTGGCAACCACGCGCACGCCGCAGCGAGGAGATCCCCTTCGTCGTCGCGCGCGTCGTGCTGCAGGATTTCACTGGCGTGCCATTGCTCTGCGATCTCGCGGCGATGCGACAGGTCGCGCAGACGCGTGGACTCGATCCGCGACGCATCGAACCACTGGTGCCGGTCGACCTGGTCGTCGACCATTCGGTACAGGTCGATTACTACGGCACGCCGCAGGCGCTGCAGCAGAACATGACTCTCGAGTTCGATCGCAACCGCGAACGCTATCAGTTCATGAAATGGGGAATGCAGGCTTTCAAGACCTTCCGCGTCGTGCCGCCGGGCGTCGGCATTGTCCACCAGGTCAATCTCGAACATCTGTTCCACGGCGTTCGTCAGCAGACCATGGGCGCAGTGGAAAACGGGCGCACCGGGGAACGGCTGTGCTTTCCCGACACGCTGGTCGGCACCGACTCGCACACCACGATGATCAATGCCGTCGGCGTCGTCGGCTGGGGAGTCGGAGGCATCGAGGCGGAAGCGGCAATGCTCGGGCAGCCGGTCTATTTCCTGACCCCGGACGTGGTTGGCGTCGAACTCAGCGGCCACCTGCGCGAGGGCGTCACTGCCACCGATCTGGTGCTGACGGTGACCGAGCTGTTGCGCCGCGAGAAAGTGGTCGGCACCTTTGTCGAGTACTTCGGCGAGGGAGCCAGTACGCTGTCGGTGACCGACCGCGCAACGCTCGCCAACATGGCACCGGAGTACGGGGCGACGATGGGTTTTTTCCCGGTCGACGAGAAGACCGTGGACTACATGCGCCGCAGCGGCCGCAGCGAAGCGGACTGTGTGCTCTTCGAAGCCTATTTCCGGGCACAGGGATTGTTCGGCATGCCGCGCGCAGGCCAGATCGATTACTCGCGTACCGTCCGCCTCGACCTGGCCAGCATCGTCCCCTCCCTGGCCGGCCCCAAGCGGCCGCAAGACCGCATCGCGCTGCCCGAGATGGCGAGCCGCTTCAACACCCTGCTGAGCGCAGCCGAGTCGGCCGACGGCTTTGCTCGCCCCCCCGATACCCTGCGACAGCGCTACGCGACCGAGCGGCCCGGCATCGACCTCGGCCACGGCGACGTGCTGATCGCTGCGATCACCTCATGCACCAATACCAGCAATCCGGCAGTAATGATCGCCGCCGGATTGCTGGCGAAGAAGGCCGTCGACAAGGGCTTGCGCGTGCAGCCGCACATCAAGACCTCGCTGGCTCCCGGCTCGCGGGTGGTCACCGATTATCTGGAAAAAGCTGGTCTCCTGGCGCCGCTCGCCAAGCTCGGCTTCGCGCTCGCCGGTTACGGCTGCACGACCTGTATCGGCAACGCTGGCGACCTCGACCCGGTGTTCAACCAGGCGATTACCGAGCACCAGCTCGTCGTCGCCGCAGTACTCTCGGGTAACCGCAACTTCGAAGCGCGCATCCATCCCAATCTGCGCGCCAATTACCTCGCTTCGCCGCCGCTGGTCGTGGCCTTTGCGATTGCCGGCCGGGTCAATATCGACCTCGACAGCGAAGCGCTGGG
>NZ_JDST02000150.1:0-2731 GCF_000584975.1 Candidatus Accumulibacter cognatus
AAAATGAGGAAATCACCTTACTGCCTTGCTCCAATGTCAGGCTTGGGCGCAAAGGTCATTTTCCCCTGGGCTGTCCGTTGGTCGTTGCTGAAGATTCCTTCCCAGAAATCGCCATCGGGGAAAATCAGTTTTCCCGGTCCTTCTTTGACGCCTTTTTTCCAGGAACCTTCGTAGCGGTAACCATCCTTTGTCGTGTAACTGCCTTGACCGTGGAATTCGCCGTCCAGTATTTCGCCTTCGTACACATCCCCGTTGTCAAAGATTGTTTTTCCCTTGCCGTTCTGTTTGTTGGACTCCCAATTGCCTTCGTAACGAAAACTCCCCGGTGCGATGAAGACACCATGGCCTTGCTTGACACCGTTCACGAGTTGCCCTTCAAAGCGGTGTCCGTTCTGCCACTCGATTACCCCCTTGCCACTGGGTAGCCCACTGGGTTGGGCAAAGCGAAAGTCGCCAATGTAGGTAGTATCGCCGACCTGCACACGCTTGCCTAGGTCCGCGGTTGGCTGCATCGCCGGTGCTACAGGTACAACGGGTGCAACGGGTGCAACGGATGAGGCGGCAGCCACGTAAGATCGACTGGAGTCAGGCGCAGGCGGAACAAGGTGGCCAGGGGGAATCATTTTGTCGGGCAGCAATCCAGGGGAAATATCCTTGGCACGGTTCGGTTGTCCAACATAGACCGCGTTCCCAGTGATACGGATCGGCACAATCGTGAAACGACCGGAGACATCTGCTTCAGTACGGTAGATACCAGCTGGGGTCTGGAATTCGATGACTTGCCGACCCTGCGGGAGCATGGCACGAGCGATCGAAATACGTTCTGGCAGGGTACGCCAGTTGCGGTCGTCGGCTTGTTCGGTACTTGCAGATACGACATTGGCAACCAGCCCGGCGACCCAGTGCGCCTTGTTGGCTTGTTCCTGAACGACCGATTTGAGTCCCGCCCGGATAACCGTGCGCAAGATGATTCCCGGCATTTGATCCTTGAGCAGACGCCGTGCCATGGTGTCGATATTGGTTAGCGTTTCGACCGGATATCGACCCCCGGCAACTGCTAGCGAGGAAGGTACTGGCACTTGTTCTGAAACCTTGAGTAGCGGGAAAGAGAGTGGGGTAATGACTATTCCTCCCTTGCGCATGATGGGGATCGAAATATTCAACGAGTCGATGCGCGGCGCAAATCCGGTCTCCAAGACGAATAGCACGTCGGTCTCGCCTAGGCCAGGCACGCGTTTGCCAATCTCATTGAGGGCAGTCTTAATCATGGTATTGCCAGGTGCCAGTTGCAGCGCATTACGGTAACCTGGCTCGGCCAGAGAGGGTTCATCGGTGACCTCAAAGAAATAACCGGCCAGATAGTGTGCAAAGGCATTCTGAAAACCGTTCTTCAGCTCGCGAACTTCCGGAGTGTCGAGTTCCTGCATCGGATAACCCTCAAGATTGCTGGCCTGACCGGCATCCTGTTTGTTCGACTCAACCTTGAGCGCGTCGTACTCCTTTTCTCGGAAAGCCTCGATCAGTTTTTCACGTTCATAGGTCTTCTTCATTTCGATGCGGGCATGGTCGAAATTACCGAGCATGATGTGATTCATGGTCAGGCGCGTCGAGAGCAGCACCTTTTCGTAGTCCTGCCCATCATAACGACGGGTCTTGTCGCTAATTAGAAAACTGCCAATGTCACCAAATATCTTTGATGGATTGCTACGAAATTCGTTTTCCCACGCCTGAATGATCTCGTCGCTTTTCATCCAGGTTTCGCGACTGCTGATGAAGTTGCTGCCGAGACTCAGTAGTTCCCCCTTTTCGAAAAAGTATAGGATGTCTTTGTCATTGCCCTCGTTGAAGTTTTCGATCTTTGCCACAGCCTGTTTGAGTTCGCCTGTTTTCACCAGTGTGACGGTTTCGTTAAGCGCATCGGAGTATTGGCGAAACATGCCCGCGACGCCGATGGAAGGTAGTCCAAGCATTAGTAACAGCAATGCACAGGTATAGGAAATCTGCTTCATGGTTGTCTCCCCGATGGTGTTTGTAATTATGTCTCTGGGGTAATGGGACTGTCAGATCCCGGTGACTACCCTATAGAGGCGCTCCTTAAGTAAGTTAGACCCCACCGCAGTATAAGCCATGGCCTGCTGCGATCCGAAAGAGGTGGCCCCGCTTGTTTGGACAGGAAATGCTCCTGGATAAGTGGAGCCCTGCAGGTTGTGGTCGATTGACCGGTATCGCGGTGGGTTTTGACTTTCCTGGATTCTATACAAAACGAATAGAGCTCGGTGGAGCTGGTGGGCGAAGGGACGCGTGGTGGAAAGGTCGTCAGACTTTTCCACGGCAAGCGGCCCGGTGCGCGACAGCGCATCGTCCACAAATCCACGGAGCCCCTTGCTCATGCCTTACGCCGCCGGTCGCTTGGCGGCCGCGAGTACCGCGAAGTCAGTCGCGTCCGGTGTGCTGCCATCGAAGGAGCGAGGGGGTCGTCGCTCGTTGTAGAAGTGCAAATACGTGGCCAATGGGCTTTCGCATTGGCGACGCGGTCGTAGGCCTTGAGATACCCCTCTTCGTACTGGACGCTTTTCCACTGGCGCTCGACAAAGACGTTGTGACGGGCCTCGCCCTCTCGCCTATCGGCTCTCGAAACTGCGCTTCGCTTGTTTTCCCGCCAGGACCCCTGGCCGTCCATGCTGATCCGGAGGTCGTGCGCCTTCAAGAGGCTAGTGTTTAATTGCATAGG
>NZ_JDST02000151.1:0-1234 GCF_000584975.1 Candidatus Accumulibacter cognatus
GCCGTGCGGATGGAAGGAATTCAAGGGCCTCCTTAATAAGGACGGGTCGGCTAATGGGTGACCCCGACACGGTATACGAGAACGTCAAGCCGAACCCCGATGATCGGGTCAGACTGATGCTCACGCCACGCGAACGGCTCGATCGCTTGGCGGCCCTGATCCCGCCGCCATACCGGCATCGGCCCCGCACCTTCGGGGTGCTGGCACCCAATGCCCTGCGTGCGGCTGCGAAATCATCTCCTTCCTCATTAGGCATCGGTGGTACGCGAGATCATCGTGTACCTGGAGGAGCCAATGTCCACGAAGTGTATGGCGCCTGCCCGGGACCCGCTGCTGGGGGAAAGGGCCGATGCTGGGCAAAGCGAGAGCGACCCACAAGATTAGCCGACGTCAGACGACAAATTCGATCAGCGCATCAACCAGCAATGGTCGCAAAAGGACGACTCAATCAGGCTTGTCGGGAACCGCTTGCGCCATCATCGAGCTCCGATTCTGGCATGGTTTTCACTCTCCATGTTGGCATGCTCTCCCCAAATCACGACTGACGACCGGAATACTTGCGTGCGTATTTCACGCCATCGTGACCGGTGATTTCAGGAAAGCGTGACCGGCGTTTCACGAGAGCGTAACCGCAATTTCACGCTGATCGTGACCGATCGACGGGATGCTGTATGGATAGTCGAGGGTATCCTCGCTGCCTTTTTGGAAGCGAGCGAGCATGTCCCAGGAGAGACTATCCATGCGCAAGATTCGAGATGTACTGCGATACCGTTATACGACTGATCTGAGCCTCGAGGCGATCGCCCGGGCGCTAAAGATCTCCAAAGGCGTAGTTGCCAAGTACCTGCGGCTGTCCGAGGCGGCGAGTATGGGTTGGCCGCTGCCGGAAGATTACGACGATTTGGCCTTGGCGCGGTTGCTGTATCGGCAAGCGAAAGCACGTTCATCGTCGTTCATCGAGCCCGATTATGCGCGCGTTCATCAGGAACTCAAGAAGAAGGGCGTGACGCTTGCGCTGCTCCGGGAAGAGTACCGGCAAGCGACGAGAGAGCGGGGTGACCAATACACGGCATTCTGCACCCGCTATCGCGCTTGGGCCGGGAAGCTCAAGCGCTCAATGCGGCAGATTCATCGCGCCGGCGAGAATCTCTTCGCCGATTACGCGGGGCCTACCGTGCCGATCATCGACGGCCAAACGGGCGAAATTCGACCGTCTAGCAGCCTGTCGGCCTTT
>NZ_JDST02000152.1:0-2989 GCF_000584975.1 Candidatus Accumulibacter cognatus
CGGCCCGCGCTGCATCGCGGGCCGGCTGCGGCGGCGCGGAGCAGTGCTCCGCGAAACCCCGCCTTCGCCCCCGCAAGAGGGGAGGAGAGATTCGTGGGTCGCCTACGCGATTTCACATTGACATGCGCTTTCATGCGATGTGGCCTGCCGTCCCTTGCAGTTCCTCGCGGATCACCTGCCGGATCATCGCTTCCATGTCGGACTGCTGGAGCGAGCTTTTCAGCGTCTCGTTGATGAGCGTCTGATTTCAAGAGCTGTATCGATGCAGCCGGCTGGGAGGTGCGACGGCGATCATGCCGACCTCCGGGGTGCGTCCTGAAACACGCGACTTGTCGGGTTCACGCGGTTATCATGGAGGAGTCGGCGGGCGGCCCATGCATGCTGCCTGCGGGAGGTCCAGAACGGACGCTCCTGGAGATGAGCGAAGGGCAGCAGAAACGCGAGCAGGAAACGAATGGCGTGGCGTGGCGAGGTGAGCGCGGCGCCGCCGTCTTCGCGAACGGATCGGTCTACAAGCCTGCGGGGGAGGGTGGCGATGGTCAGCGTTTACGTTTCGTATGCGTGGAAGGACGAGGAGCAGCACCGGCTTGTCGACCGACTCGGGACGGCGTGTCAGGCGCGCGGGATAGACTTCGTGCGCGACACTTCCCACGTCGGCTACGGCGGCTCGATCCGCGAGTTCATGGATCGGCTGGCTGCCGCGGGGCATGTCGTGCTCGTTCTCAGCGACACCTACTTCCGCTCCGAGTACTGCATGTACGAACTCCGCGGGATCTACGAGCACCAGAACTTCCGCAAGCGGGTGCACCCGATCGTCCTGTCCGGGACGCGCTTGCACAAACCGAAGGACCGGATCACCTGGATCGCGCATTGGATCAAGGAGAAGAAGGAACTCGAGGAAGAGCTCGAAGCACTGGAAGACCCCAAGCACACGCTCGAACTGCGCAAGAGCCTCGAGGATTACGCCGACTTCCATCGGCTGATGGATCAGTTGACGTCCCTCCTCGCCGATATGAACACCTTGACCGAGGACGTGCATCGCGACACCGACTTCGCAGCCTTGCTGGATCGCATCGCGCCCGTCGATGATGACTTCCGGCGCCGGATCATCGACGAGGTACACCACACCCTGGCGCACAACGCCCACCTGAGCAAGGCCCTGCAAGGCAGGCTGCACGATTCCCTTGCCGCCTCCGTGAGCGACCTCGCCGAAGCCCTTTGCGCCCCGCCGCCGGACCAGGCGATCAGCACGCTGCTTTTCCCTGCGACGCTCGCCTGCCTCAAGTCACTCGACGCACAAAGCAGCGACTTTGCCGACGCATGGACCACCGCGAAGTCCGTTCTCGCCTGGCTCACCCTGCTCGCTGTCGATGCCCGGTCGGTCGGCGTCGAACAGCGGCAGGCGCTGGCAGCGGGCAGGCTGGTCTTCGAAATCGCCGTCAGCACGCCGCTGGGAGTCGAAATCGTCAGCTCACGCCACCGCGAAATGGCGCCGCAACTGCGCGTCGCAAAAAGCAACGTGCTCGGCGCAGGAGCGATCGAGCAGCCGCGCTACGAAAGCGGCTGGAGCGAAGATGCCCCATTGGAGAATCTGCTGCTCGAGATCTGGAGCTGCGTTTTTCCGGAAGAGTCGCGAACGCAGTTGTCGATCAGCGACCGACGCAAGCTCCAGGCGACCTTGCGTGTCCGCCGCGAGCAAGCAACCTTTCACCATTACATCGCGGTTCCCGCTGACCAGGCAAAGCCGCTGGCCCTGTCCGCTTTCTATCAACGGCTGCTGGCGATCCTCCCCGATCTCAGCCTGATCTTTTTCCATGGTGATGATGAGGCATCCGCGCTCCTGGTCAGTGACGAATACTATTTCATGGCCCTCATCCACCAATTCCTGACCATCCCCGACCTCCTGGCGAAAAAACGATGAACCTCCCCCTTTCGACGATCCCCGCCATCCCGCTCACCGACCTTTCCCTCCCGCCGCGCGGCTCGTGGCCGGCGTCGGTGCACCGCTTCGACGAGGAATCGGCCTGGGCGGTGCGCTCGGCGCTCGCCGCGCAGCGGCCGCTGCTGGTTCGCGGCGAGCCGGGATCGGGCAAGAGCCAGTTGGCGCGTGCCGCGGCCGAGGCGCTCGGCCGCCTGTTCATTGCCGAAGTCGTGCACGCGCGCAGCGAGAGCCAGGACCTGCAGTGGCGCTTCGACGCGCTCGGCCGGCTCGGCGACGCGCAGGCGATGGGCGCCCACCAGTATGGCGCCGACGAGGTCCGGCAGCGCCTCGACCCGCGCAACTACCTGAGTCCCGGCGCGCTGTGGTGGGTTTTCGACTGGCCGTCGGCGCTGCGGCAGCAGCAACAGAGCGGCGGGCGCGGCGCGCGGCCGCAGCCGCCGGCCGGCTGGTCACCGGCAAGGGGCAGCGTGCTGCTGATCGACGAGATCGACAAGGCCGAGGCCGACCTGCCCAACGGCCTGCTCGAAACGCTCGGCAACGGCGGCTTCAGCGTGCACTGGCTCGACACCGCCGTCTGCGCCGCGCCGGCCATGCCGACGCCACTGGTCGTGATCACCACCAACGAGGAGCGCGAACTGCCGGCGGCGTTCATCCGCCGCTGCCTGGTGCTCAACCTGCGCTGGCCGAGCAACGAGGACGCGTTCACCGCCCGGCTGATCGAACGCGGCCGGCTGCATTTTCACGCACGCTGCCACCCCGAAGTCTACCGCGAAGCCGCGCGCCAGCTCTGGCAGGACCGCCAGGAGGCGGCCCGGCAGGGCCTGCAGGGGCCCGGTCAGGCCGAATACCTCGACCTGCTGCGCGTCGTCGTCAGCCTCGCACCGGTCATCGACGAGCAGTTGGCACTGCTCGCCAAGGTCGGCGAGTTCGCGCTCAGGAAGCACCCGCCGGCCGACTGATGCCGACGAGGGTTCCGCACTCGCGGGCAGCCGTCGGGCGTGCCGACCTGCTGCGCATCTACGCCGCCGAGGGCGACGAAGCGCTCGC
>NZ_JDST02000153.1:0-2173 GCF_000584975.1 Candidatus Accumulibacter cognatus
CAGGGCCGCGAGCTGCCGGCGTTCAGTGTCACTCAGTGGCTGCCGGGTGCTGACAAAGTGCCAATGCTCGGCAGCCACGATGCTCAGACTTGGCTCGACGGCCGCCACACGTTGCTGCAGGCCCTGCAGGCGGAAAGACGAGAATGCGGGGGCGCCGCGGAGAAACAGGAGATCGGCCATGGTGGGCGGGCAGGGCAGGCGAGCTGCGTACAAGGAAGGAACAGCGCGATTATAGCCGACCCGGGGGGTACTCTGGCCCGATGTCTCCCGGCAAGCGCTCCCGGGTCGCATGCAATGGTTGTGGATGATTCCGGGCGCCGCGCGGCTGGACTAGAATCTGGCCAGGACTTGCGCGCAGTGACCCGTGAAGCTGTTCCATACTGATAATTTGGGCTAGGATCCGGTCATGAAGACGGGCCTTCGATCACAAGCACTCTATCGCGCCGCCGACCTGCGCAACATCGAAACGGTCGCTGCCGACCAGCCCTTGATGGAGCGCGCCGGGCTGGCTGCCGCTGATCTGGCGACTTCGCTGTGCCGCCTGCAGGGGGGGGCACTGCTGGTTCTTGCCGGGCCGGGCAACAACGGCGGCGACGCTTTTGTCGCCGCCCGCCACCTGCGCGAACGTCGCTTTGCCGTGAGCATGGTCTTTGTCGGCGAACTCGGCCGTTTGCCGAAGGATGCCGCAGCCGCTTGCCGACGCTTCATCGACGACGGCGGCAGCGTGCTCGAGAGCATTCCCTCCGGCCAGTGCTGGGCGCTGATCATCGACGGCCTGTTCGGGATCGGTCTGCAGCGCCCGATCGGCGGTTTTCATAGCGAACTCGTTCTGGCGGCCAATACCCTCGCCGCACGCGACCGCTGCCCGCTGCTCGCCCTGGACTGTCCGAGTGGTCTCGACGCCGATACCGGAAAACTCTGCGGTGAGACGATTCGTGCCAGTCACACCATCACTTTCATCGCTGCCAAACCGGGGCTGTTCACTGCCGATGGCCCGGACCATTGCGGCTCGATTTCGGTCGCCACGCTTGACCTGAACGCCGAGCGGCTGGCGAAGGCGACGGCAAGAACGATCGGCACCGATCTGTTCGTCGATTGCCTGCGCCCACGTGCCAAAAACAGCCACAAGGGCAGCCATGGCAGCGCCGGCATTCTCGGTGGTGCGAGCAGTATGGTCGGCGCCGTTTTTCTGGCCGGTCGGGCAGCGCTGCGGCTCGGCAGTGGACGAGTCTATCTTGGACTGCTCGATCGGCAGGCGCCAGCGATCGACCCGGTGCAGCCGGAACTGATGCTTCGCCAGCCGGACGCGCTGCTTGCCGCTGGCCTCAGCGCGTTGGCCTGCGGGCCGGGCATGGGAAGCAGCGACCAAGCCGTGGCGCTGCTCGAACGAGCCAGTTCTCTCGACCTTCCGCTCGTGCTCGACGCTGACGCGCTGAATCTGCTGGCAGGCGAGAACCGTTTGCAGCAGGCGGTGGTGGTGCGCCGGGCGCCAACGCTGCTGACACCACATCCAGCCGAGGCTGCCCGTCTGCTTGGCTGCGATACCCCCTTCGTCCAGTCCGACCGTGCTGGCGCCGCGCTCGCCATTGCCAAGCGTTACCAGGCAATGGTGGTGCTGAAGGGTTGTGGCAGCGTCATCGCCACGCCTGCCGGTCACTGGTTCGTCAACACCAGCGGCAATCCCGGTCTCGCGACCGCCGGCAGCGGGGACGTGCTCAGCGGTTTCATCGTGGCACTTCTGGCGCAAGGCTGGCCAGCCCTCGAAACCCTCCTAGCGGCGGTGCATCTGCACGGCGCCGCGGCCGACGAACTCGTCGCCAGTGGCTGTGGACCGGTTGGCTTGACTGCTGGCGAACTCATCGACAGCGCGCGGGCCGGCTTCAACCGCTGGCTGGCGAACGGCCGATAGGCCATCGGCTACGCCGTCTCGAACAGCGCTGCCGCCGCCTGCTGACCGAGCTCGAAATAGCGTTTCTGGGCGCTGCTGTCCTTGAGCGAAATGGTCATGCTCTCCAGGCCCTTCGGGCGCAGCACGTGCAAGGGTTTGGCGTAATAGCGCCTGCCGCCGATCTCGGCACTCGTTGTTCCCATCGCCTTGAGCATCTCGTTGATCAAGGTCGCTTGCGCAAAGATGCGTGTGTTGGGCAGCGTCAGCTGCATGTCGCTGACCAGC
>NZ_JDST02000154.1:0-1408 GCF_000584975.1 Candidatus Accumulibacter cognatus
TGTCTAGCTTTTTTCTTTCCGGAAGTTTGACGCAATAATTTAGTGTAGAGTTTTCATTTTTTCTTCCCGATTTTTTGACTTTCGATCTGCTCTGGCATTTTCAATTTTTTCACGGCGTTCATTTAATACCAGACCACCGCGACCAAAAAACATATCTGCTGGGCGTAAAAAGTTGATTCCCGCATGCAGCCGCTGGTGATTGTATTCGTAGCTGTACTTGTTCAGTATTTCCCAGGCCTCTGCAAAGTCGCTAGGCTGCCCTGGGCGAAGAGCTTCTTGCTTGACCGTGCCGTTGAGCCTTTCGATCTTTCCGTTGGTCTGAGGATGATTTCTGCGCGTAAATATCTGCTGGATCTCGAGCTTCTGTAAAAGTCTTTTAAAATCGTGACTGATAAATTGGCTGCCATTGTCGTTGATCAGCCTTGGCTTGGCATGGGGGTACTTGTCTTTCACTCGCTGAACAAAGCCTTCAACTGAACCACCCAGCATGTCAGTCATTAATTCCCAGTCGAGCAAGTATCTTGAGTACCCATCAAGCATCATAATTAAAAAATAAAAAACTCCACCAACTTTGACGTATGCGATGTCCGTGTGCCAGTGATAGTGAACGTGCTTGGGCTTGTGGCGGTATTCTTTTTCAGTGCCGCTATTTTCGACTCGGTTCCAGCCTTGAAGTCGATTGTGTTCAGATAAAATATCGTACACTTTACTCTCTGATAAAAAGGCCACATTTTCGTCGACCATTTGCCAGGTGAACTTGCGGTAGCCAATATCCGGATGTAGATCTCGATACGCTAACACTGCCGCCACCTCATCAGGACGAACGCTTGCGGCACTTAGGACAGGCTTTTTTTCTGAAACGACATTCGGCAGCTTTTGCCAGTCGTAATAGGTGGATTTTTTTATACCAAATAATTCTAAAATAATTTCTAAAGAAAGATCCGTTCGCTGCTGAAAAATAGAAATGTCAGCGGCCGCAACGGATCTTAAATGCCTCGGAATCTCTACAGAAGGCCCGATTCCCCAAGACTTTTTTTTAATTCAATAACTTCACCGGCGATGTCGGCAATAATGGCTTGTTGGCGTAAGTTCTTCTTTTCGAGCTCCTCGATCTTACGAAGCTCCGCCTTAGTGGGGCCAGAGTCAGGCTTTTTAAACCCATTCAGAGCAGCTTTTAAAAACTGTTCCTGCCAGCGATAAAACCCGGCGGGACTGATATCATACTTCTTGCAAATCTCCGACACAGAGGTCTTTGTCGTCATCTGCTCTTTTACGATTTTGAATTTCTGGTCTGGCGTGTAGTGCCGACGTGCTTTACCCTGATCTTGTTCCATTTACTTCAACTCCTTTTGACGCAATATCGAGATTAAATCATCCCTTAAATATCCGCGTCAAAAGTCCGATTAAC
>NZ_JDST02000155.1:0-1441 GCF_000584975.1 Candidatus Accumulibacter cognatus
AATACTCGTCCCGGCAAAGGAGTACCATGTGCGCACGGTATATACGGGAGCGACGAATGCGGACACGGGTGTTCAGAAGCGGGAATTCGCAAGCGGTGCGCATTCCGGTGGAGCTGCAATTGCCACCGGGAGTGAAGGAAGTCGAGATCGAAGCGATGCCCGGAGGGGACTTGCTCATCCGGCCGGCGTTGCGCCGGCTCACCGGTCTGGCTGACAGCTTTTCGGCGATGGGCGCATTGGGATGGTTTCCGGATGGTCAACGTCCCGATGCGGGCGAGGAGCTTGAGCGCGATTGGGGAACATGGGGCGCCGCCAAAGCCGGAAATGGCGAGCCGGGATGAAAGCGGTGCGTTACCTGCTCGACACCAGCATCTGCATCCATGCCATGCAGGGAAATCCGGCGCTTGCCAGGCGTTTGAGCGAGTGCTACTTCGGCGACTTGCTGCTCTCGGCGATCAGCCTGGCGGAACTCGAATTCGGCGTCATCGCGGCAGGCGGCGACGGCGCAGCGCATCGTGCGGCCCTCGACGCGGTGCTCAACGATCTCGTGGTGCTGCCCTTCGATGCCGCAGCCGCGCGCGCCCACGCCGCCGTTCGCCTGGCCGACCCGCAACGCACGCGCAATGCGCTGGACAAGCTGATCGGCGCACACGCACTGGCCGTGCAGGCGACGCTGGTTACGGCCAACCCTGCGGATTTTTCGCGCATCCCGGGGTTGCAGGTCGAGAACTGGGCAAGCTGAGCGCCGGGCAAGCCCGATGGGTGGCTCAAAGGAGCGTTGACGGCCGCCATCACAAGCCGCCGCTGCTTCGGCCAGGACATGCTGCAAGCAGGCAGGCGACCCGCCGCAGCCGAGAGCCACACTTCCGCCAATAAATCGTGCGGTAATGGGGGAGATGCGCCGCCGCCGCTATCGGGAGGAACAATGACCAAGAACGATTCCGCAAACGCAAGCCAAAGGCCTTCCGCTTTCCCTTCCCCGACCTACTTCGTCTCGCACGGCAGCGGCGACGATGGCGTCGTCCGCCGCTTGCGCAGGGCGCTCGCCGAGCTGGACACGCAACTGACGATCGACTCGCGCGAGTTCCGCGGTGGCGACCCGCTCGAATCGACGATCCGCGCCGCGATCGAGCACTCGGCGGGCGTACTGGTGCTCGTCTCGCCGCGCGCGAAAGACTCGGCGTGGGTCGGCAAGGAACTCAAATACGCGCTCGCCGTGCAGAAACAGCGCGGCGGCGCGGCGCACTTCCCGGTCGTGCCGCTGCTCCTCGACGGCGCGCCGCTCGGCGCTTTCGAAGCGCTGTTCGACGAGGAGCCGATCCATATTGCCATCGCCAGCGGCAAAATCGACGCCGCACCGCACGACATCCTCGTCGCCCTGCGCCGGCGGCTGCCGACCGACACCGAGCCGCAGGCGCAGCCGCCGGCCGAAGCGGTCGAA